>JBMOGP010000108.1:0-7227 GCA_049318285.1 Hyphomonadaceae bacterium | reverse complement strand
TGGGACCCAGCGGTGATCGCCGCCGGGTCCTGCTCGGCACGCGCGAGCGCTCTTGTGACCTCCTGCGCAGCCTCACGCTGAATCACAAATGATCCGGATGACCATCTATCTTTCTGGCCGGACACGTAACAAAAGAACGGGCGTGGCTGGCGGACCACGGCGACACTGGGAGTTCGCAGACCTTGCCTCTCACGATCATCGGCGTCGATGCGGACGACACGCTCTGGCACACCGAAACCGTGTTCCGGCTGACCCATAAGCGATTCAACGAATTGCTGGGCGATTTTGCCGACGAAGACACGCTGGAGGCGAAGCTCGCCGACGTCGAACGCGAGAACATGAAATCCTACGGCTATGGCGCGAAGGGCTTCACCCTCTCCATGCTGCAGACCGCACTCGAGATCAGCGACGGCCAGGTCTCCACGAAAGTCATCCGCGAACTGCTCGACGCCGGCCGCGAGATGATGACCCATCCGATCGAGCCCCTGCCCGGCGTTGAAGACGCGCTGCTGCAGCTGAAGGCGCGCGGCCGCCTCGTCCTGATCACCAAGGGCGACCTCTTCCACCAGGAGAGCAAGCTTGCCGCCTCAGGCCTCGGCTCGCACTTCTCGGGCGTGGAAATCGTCTCCGAGAAAACACCGGAGATCTATGTGAAGGCCTTCGCCCGCCATGGCGGCGCGGTCGGGTCGTCCTTGATGACGGGCAACTCGGTCAAATCCGACATCCTGCCCATGCTCGCCGCCGGCGGCTACGCCGCCCTTGTCCCCTACCCGCTGGTCTGGGAGCACGAACGCGCCGAAAAGCCTGTCGGCAATCCGAAATACCGCGAAGTCGAAACCCTTGGTCACCTGGCGGGATGGCTCGACGAGATCGGATGATTGCGTCCGGCACTCAGGACTTGGGCACGACTTTCAGAAGCCGCGCATTCGGCCCATCGGTCAGCAGGTAGATCGCGCCATCGGGCCCGACATTGATGTCGCGATAGCGCTCATTGGCGCGGTCAGAGAACTTGAACCGCTCCTCGCCCGTCACCTTCTCGCCGTCCACCGTCAGGCGCGCAACGAAGCTGGGGTTGAGGCCGGAAGCGAACACGCTTCCCTTCCACTTCGGGAACAGGTCGGCATTGTAATAGGTAAGCGCGCCCGGCGCGATCACGGGATCCCAGTAATACACAGGCTGCTCCATGCCGGCCTTCTGGGTCGCGCCTTCGCCGATCCTGCGCAGCGTGCCGCCATACTCGACGCCATAGGTGATGGTGGGCCAGCCATAGTCCTTGCCCTTGCGCGCAATGTTGATCTCGTCGCCGCCCTGCGGACCATGCTCGAGCTCCCACAACTCGCCCGTCGCCGGATGCAGGAACGCGCCCTGCACATTGCGATGGCCATAGGACCAGATCTCGGGAAGCGCGCCATTCGCGCCGCCGGCAAACGGATTGTCCTTCGGGATCGAGCCGTCCGTATTGATGCGCACGATCTTGCCGATGCCACTCTTCAGGTCCTGCGCCTGCATGCGGCCCGGCAACGCCGACCGGTCGCCTTGCGTGACGAACAACGTGCCGTCCTTGGCAAAGACAAGCCGCGAACCATAGTGCTGGTTCGACGCGAAGGCCGGCCTCTGGCGATAGATCACCGTGATGTCCTTGATCGACGGCGTCGCCCCATCCACCAGCTTGCCCCTCGCGACAGCGGTGTTGTTCCGCCCCTCGGCGCCGGGCTCGGAATAGCTCCAGTAGATCATCTGGTTGGTCGCGAAGTCCGGATCGAGCGCCACGTCGAGCAGCCCGCCCTGGCCGACGCCATGAACCGCCGGCACGCCCTCCTTGATGGGAGCAGACACCTTGCCCGCCGCATCGGCGATGCGGAACTGGCCAGCGAGCCGCTCGGTGATCAGGAACCTGCCGCCTGGCAGGAACTCCACCGCCCATGGCGAGGCCAGACCCGAAGCAACCACGTCCTTCACCTCATACCGGGTGTCGGTCGTCAGTGCAGGCGCGCGCGTCTGCCCGGCAAAGGCCGGGGCGTACGCGCCCTTGTTCGGATCGCGCGTTTCAGCCGGCGGCTGGGCGATGGCGACAAGGCCCGCCCCGATCGCAAGCGCCGCACCCGAAATCGCGGCCATGATCCCAACGCGCATCACCCATCTCCCTGATCGTATCTGTCTGGCCCGACTACCTAGGCGAGTTTCTGCTTAACGCCACCCATCATACGCATCACGCAGCCGCGAGGATCGTTGTACCCAGGTAACGATAGCGCGCCAACCGGGCCGGGCCCTGCTGCAGCGGCACTTGTCCTCGAGGCTGACAACGGGCACCTCTTCGACACCTCAATGGAGCCCCCGCATGCGCTTCCTTTTCGCCTTCATCGCCCTGCTGCTGGCTCCTCTCGCCCATGCACAGGACAGGCAGCAGGCCGTCCTCGCCGGCGGCTGTTTCTGGTGCATGGAAGCCGACATGGGCTACATCCCCGGCGTGATCTCGGTCGAGTCCGGCTATACCGGCGGCAAGGAAAAGAACCCGACCTACATGCAGGTCGCCCGCCACCAGACCGGCCACTACGAAGCCGTGCGCGTTACCTTCGATCCAGCGAAGATCACCTACGAACAACTCCTCAGCCGCTACTGGCCGCTGATCGATCCGACCGATGCCTACGGACAATTCTGCGACCGCGGCCAGAGCTACGCCCCCGCCATCTTCGCCTCGCCCTCCCAGAAAGCCGCCGCCGAGACCTCAAAGCAGCAGGTGATCACTAGCGGCCGCGTCAACGGCAAGGTCATTGTCCCGATCCTGCCGCTCGGCGATTTCTGGCCGGCCGAGGACTACCACCGCGACTACGCCAAGCGGAACAAGGCCGACTATGACGCCTACCGCCAGGGCTGCCGCCGCGACCAGCGCCTCGCGCAAGTGTGGAAGCCGGCGGGCTGATCAACCCGCCGCCTTCGGCCCCTCGGGCCGCGAGCCGACATACAGTGCGCTTGCCAGCAGCAACACGCCGACAACCGCCGTCCACAGGACCGGCAGGTGAACCAGAAGCACGATGACGAACGACACGATCATCGAGCCGATCGCGATGAGCTTGATCCTGCGCGGGATCGCCCCGTTCTCGCGCCAGGCCACCACGCTGGGGCCAAGCCGCGGATGCCGCAGAAGCCAGGCCTCAAGCCGCGGCGATGATCGCGCAAAACACCCAGCCGCCAGGATCAGGAAGATCGTCCCCGGCCAGCCCGGCGTCACCAGACCAATGACCCCCACAACAGTCAGCACCACCCCGCCCACCAGAAAGAGAGGGCGCAGCAGCCGATTCACTTTGCGGACCGTGTCAGTCATGCGTTGGCCAGGTTGCGCAGGCTAGGTGGCACCTAGCGCCGGTCGCCTCCAAATTGCAACTCGTTCGCAAAGGGTCCGGCTGCGGCCTGCTCAGCTGCCTCCAAAAGTGCCTTCACGCTTTCGGGATAGCTTGCCTTGCGTCCTTGGCTGTAACGCCCGTTCCACCTAAGCTCCGCCGTGACGTTCGGTCTCCAGAGCCGGCGCACCCAAAGGGGAGACAATGTCCACAAAACCGTCCAGACTCGGATCGCGCCTGCTGTTTGCAGCCGCATCCCTCGCCATCCTCGCCGCCTGCTCGCCCGAAGCGCCAAAAGCGCCGGAACCAGCAGCCATAGCCGCCCTGCCCTCAGACGCGCAGACCTGGCCCGCCGCCGCCGTCGCGGACCCGACCACGCTCGGCTTCACCGCCGAAGGCCTCGCCGCCCTCGATGCACGCCTGCAGAAATCCGTCGCTGACGGCGACGTTGCCGGCATGACCTACATTCTCGGCAAGGGCGGCGACATCGCCGCCTTCAACGCATTCGGCGTCCAGTCCGGCGATCCGAAGACCGGCGCGCCGATGACGAAGGACTCACTCTTCCGCATCTACTCGATGACCAAGCCGATCACCGGCGTCGCCATGATGCAGCTCTACGAGAAGGGCCTCTGGCAGATGGATGATCCCGTCTCCAAGCACGTGCCTGAACTCGCGGGCCTCAAAGTGCTGTCGTGGAAAGACGGCAAGCCGGAGATGCAGGGCGGCAAGCCCGTCCTCGTCGCAGCCAGCGCCGAGCCGACAATGAAACAGCTGATGTCGCACACTGCCGGCTTCGGCTACGGCCTCTCGGGCGATGACCCGGTCAACAGCGCCTTCCGCGACACCGCCGTCCTCGCCTCGAAAGACCTCGAAGAGATGATGACGAAGATCAAGGACATCCCCCTGATCTACGATCCCGGCTCGCGCTGGTACTATTCGGTCGGTGTCGATATCCAGGGCTACATCGTCCAGAAACTGTCCGGCCAGAAGTACGGCGAATACCTGAAGGCCAACATCCTCACCCCGCTCGGCATGAACGACACGGCCTTCTTCGTCTCGGAAGACAAGAAGCCGCGCTTTGCTGATGTCTATCGCTGGGACAAGGACGCCAAGACCCTCATGAAGAACGAGGAGCGTCCCGATCGCCCGGGCTTCACCGATCCCAACCGGATGGAATCGGGCGGCGGCGGTCTTGTCGGATCGACACACGACTATGCGCGCTTCGCCCAGATGTTCCTGGGCAAGGGCACGCTCGCAGGTAACACCGTGCTGAAGCCCGAGACTGTCGAGCTGATGCGCACCAACGCCATCGGTGAGCTGCGCCTCTACTCCGATGGCACGACCGCAAACCCCGGCCTGCCCGGCGTCGGCTTCGGCATGGATTTCGCGATCTATGACGACACATCGATCACCGGCCAGCCCTACGGCAAAGGCGCCCATTACTGGGGCGGCGCAGCCGGTACCTGGTTCTGGATCGACCCGGCCAACGACCTCTTCTTCGTCGGCATGATCCAGTCGATGGGCGGCGCGCGTCCGGACGGCATGAACTTCCGCAACGAGTCGGCAAAGCTCGTCTACGAAGCCATGAAACCAGCGACAGCTGCAGCAACGTCCGCTCCGGCTGAAGCTGCGAAGGAACCCGCGCAGTAGCAAGCGGCGAGAGAGAACGACACGGGCGGCGTTGAGAACAAGAGGCTCAACGCCGCCCTTATTCTTTTGATCACACGACAAGGCGCGCACAGGCGCCTGACGGAGAGAACAGCAATGTCCCGCACCAGCATGATGACCATCGGAAAAGTCTGGCTCACCGCGGGCCTCGCCAGCGTACTGGCCGCCTGCGTCTCGATGGGCCCCTCAGCCAGCAGCGCGCAATGGCCGACCGCGACAGATGTCGTCGCAACCGCGCCCGCCTTCACGCCCGCCGGCCTGCAAGCGCTCGACGCCCGCATGAGGGAAGCCGTCGACAAGTCCGAAGTCGTCGGCCTGCAATACGCGCTGGTAAAGGACGGCAAGCTCATCGCCTTCAACACCTTCGGCAAGCAGTCGATCGACGGCCCGGGCGTCACCGAAGACACGATCTTCCGCATCCGCTCGATGACCAAGCCGATCGTCGGCGTCGCCATGATGCAGCTCTGGGAGAAAGGCCTCTGGAAGGCCGAAGACCCGGTCACGAAATTCCTGCCCGAACTCGGCAGTCTCAAGGTTGCGACAAAGGCGGACTCGATCACTGAAGGCGTCGTCCCCGCCAACCGCCCGCCGAACATGAACGAGGTCATGACCCACATGGCCGGCTTCGGCTATGGCCTGTCGGCCGCCTCCGCCGTCGACCGCGAATTCCAGCGCGACAACCCGCACGCCCAGCCCAACCTGGCAGCAGCGATGAACCGCCTCGCGCAGATCCCGCTGCTCTTCCAGCCCGGCGAACGCTGGAGCTATTCCTACACAGTCGATGTGCAGGCCGCCGCCCTCGAGAAGATTACCGGCAAGACGCTCGGCAATTATCTCTCCGAAAACATCTTCACGCCTCTCGGCATGAGCGACACGGCCTTCTTCGTCTCCGAAGACGACTACAGGAACCGCCTCGCCACGGTCTACACGCGCAACGCCACCACCGGCGAAAGGCAGGTCTTCCCCGACGGCTACAGCTTCACCGTTCGCAACCACCACGAATCCGGCGGCGGCGGCCTCACCTCCACCACACACGACTATATCCGCTTCGTGCAGATGATCCTCAACGAGGGCGCGCTCGAGGGCCAGCAGATCCTCAAGCCCGACACGGTGAAGGTCATGATGACCAACCACATCGGCGACGCCCGCGCGATGGGCGGCGGCGGCTTTGGCTGGGGCGGCGCGGTGAAGACGGCAGCGCCAACCGACAACGCTCCGGCGCCCGTCGGGACATATGACTGGTTCGGCATCGACGGTAGCTGGTTCTGGGTCGACCCCGCCAACGACATCGGCTTCGTCGGCATGATCCAGCGCCGCGGCAACCCCGGCCCCGGCGCCATCAACCTCCGAGCTGAGTCCCAACAGCTCGTCTACAAGGCCCTTGCGAAGTAGCGCACGGTACTTTCCTCCCTCGGTCGCCACGGCGTCGGGGGAGGCCGGCCACATGGCAAAGCCACCCATCTCGGGATTATGCATTCGCGCCGGAGACGCGCACCTTTTGGGCGATTGGGAGCCCGCTGTCGCGAGACATTTCAAGGCCCTGAGCCAAAAGCGCGGGGGACACAGAGATCGCGAAAAGGTATTCTGTCCCGCACGGGTCCGCGCGGCCGCGTCACGGGCCGATGAAACGTGAACAACCACACCAAACGGAGTAGTGCCCCCCCCGCCTATCGATCATTGGATCGCAGAAGGGCTGATGCTGTGCGTGGGCCTCGTGCAAAGCGTCGCGACAACGCTCGGGATGATCCCCAACCGCACGCGCCGTGATTGGCAAACGGAAGGCGCACGCCTGCGCGCCCACATCGCCGGTTCCGATTTCCCCCGTTCCGACCTAGGTTGCCCGCGAATCGCAGGGGCTCTGCCATGTCCGCCATCCATCGCCGCACCAAGATCCTCGCCACGCTTGGCCCCGCCAGCGATGGCGCGCTCAAGATGGAGGAACTCCTCCGCGCCGGCGTCGACCTCTTCCGTCTCAACTTCAGCCATGGCGACCACGCCGGCCACGCCGCCCGCATCGCAGCCGCCCGCGAGGCGGAAAAATCCGTGGGCCGCCCCATCGCCCTCCTCGCCGACCTGCAGGGACCAAAGCTGCGCATCGGCGACATCGCCGGCGGCCAGATTGATGTCCGCATGTCGTCCGAACTCCGGCTTCGCGCCGCAGCAACCTCGAACGATCCCGACATCATCCCCATCCCCCACCCGGAACTCGTCGCCTCGCTGC
>JBMOGP010000107.1:0-7247 GCA_049318285.1 Hyphomonadaceae bacterium | reverse complement strand
CGACTTCAAGAGAAGCCAGCTCGCGCGCGCCGAAGCGCTTCAGCAGGAAGGCGCGTTCTCGAAGGAACTTCTCGAACAGCGTCGCATGGAAACTGCCGGCGCCGAGGCCTCTCTTGCCGCGTCACAGGCGCAGGTAAACGAGATCAAGGTCCGTCAGGCGCGCATGACGCTTCGCGCGCCGGTGGGTGGCATGGTGCTCCAGCGTGCGATCCGCCCCGGCGACATCTCGGGCGGCGCTGCAACCCCTTACTTCCGCATCTCGCGTGACGGCCTGATCGAACTCGACGCTGAACTGCCTGACGCCAAACTCGCGTTGATAAAGGAGGGCGGTCCCGCCATGGTCACGCTGACCACCGGTGAGACGATTCAGGGCAGGATCCGCTTCGTGTCGCCGCGCGTGGACGCCAACACAAGCCTTGGCCGCGCCCGCATCCAGCTGCCGTTCGACAAGTCGCTGCGCCCGGGCAGTTTTGCTGAAGCGCGCTTTGGCTCGCTGGCGTCGGGCCGGGTCACCGTGCCTGCCAGCGCCATCCGTTACGAGTCCGGCGGTCCGTCTCTCATGCAAGTCGGCGACGACAACAAGGTAAGGCAGACACCGGTCAAGCTCGGCGAGCGTTCCGGTGACTTTGTCCAGCTGATCGAAGGTCCACCTGCCGGCGCGCGTGTACTCGCAGTCGGTTCGTCCTTCACGCTCGATGGCGATGTCATCAACCCTGTGGAATATGACGCAGCGCCTGCGTCGACGCCTGCCGCCGCCAGCCCGAACTAGATCGAGGCCTACGCCATGAATCTCCCGATTTCGAGCTGGGCTATTCGCAACCCGATCCCGGTTGTGGTCGCTTTCACGCTGCTGCTCATCGCCGGCGCCTATTCCTACTCGCGCCTGCCGATCAAGCAGTATCCCAACATCGCCTTCCCGATGGTCGTCGCGACCATCGTGCAGGAAGGCGCTGCGCCCACCGAACTCGAGAACCAGGTCACCCGCATCGTCGAGAACTCGATCGCGAGCCTGCCAAGCATCGAAGTGCTGCAGTCCAGCGTCAAGCTCGGCGTTTCGACGACCATCATCCAGTTCGAGATCGGCACCGACCTCCAGAAGGCGAAGGACGACGTCGAACAGCGCGTCAACCAGGTGCGCAACCAGTTGCCGGCGTCAATCCAGCCGCCGCTGGTCAACTCGCTCGACTTCACCGGTGGTTCACTGATGACCTTCGCGGTCTCGCACCCAACGATGACCGAGACCGACCTGTCCTGGTTCATTGACGACACCATCGCGCGCGACCTCCAGTCCGTGAAGGGCGTGGGGCAGGTCAGCCGCGTTGGCGGCGTCAACCGCGAGATCAACATCACGCTCGACCCGATCCGCATGGACGCGATCGGCGTCACTGCTGCCGACGTCAACAATGCGCTGCAGCGTTCCTACCGGAACTATGGCGGCGGCGTCACGCAGGTGGGCGGTTCCGAAATCACCACGCGCGTCATTGGCGAGACCGCGACCGTCGAGGAACTGGCCAACCTCTCCATCCCGCTGCGTGGCGGCCAGAGCTATGTGCGCCTGTCTGACGTCGCCGATGTCGGCGATGGTTCGGCCGAGATCCGATCATTTGCACGCCTCAACGGCCGGCCGGTCGTGGGCTTCGAGATCGTCAAGGTCGATACCGCGTCCGAAGTGGACGTCGAGAACGGCGCCTATGCCGCGATTGAGCGCCTGCAGAAATCGAACCCGGGCCTCCAGATCACCAAGATCTTCTCGATCACCGACGACACCAAGGCGAACTTCCACGCGACGCAGGACGTGCTGATCGAGGGCATGATCCTCGCCGCCATCGTCGTGTTCCTGTTCCTGCGCGACTGGCGCGCGACCGTGATTTCCGCACTGGCCATGCCGCTGTCGCTGATCCCGACATTCTGGATCATCTCGATGCTGGGCTTCTCCCTCAACGTCGTGACGCTGCTCGCCCTGACCCTCGTCATAGGCATTCTCGTCGACGATGCGATCGTGGAGGTGGAGAACATCCAGAAACGAACGCTGGCGGGCTACACGCCATTCCGCGCCGCCATGGAGGGTGCAGACGCAATCGGCCTCGCCGTTCTGGCGACAACAGCCTCGATCGTCGTGGTCTTCCTGCCGACCTCCTTCATGGGCGGCATGCCAGGACAGTTCTTCATCGAGTTCGGCATTACCGTGGCCGTCGCGGTCGTCTTCTCGCTGGCCGTGGCGCGCTTCGTCTCGCCGCTGATGGCCGCCTACTTCCTCAAGCCCAGCAAGGCGCACCTCGATGCGCGAAAGCTTCCCGGCTACTACGAGAAGACGCTCAAGTGGGCTCTGAAGCACAGGCTGGTCGCCTCGTTCTTCGGTTTCCTGGCGTTCGTTGGCGCGATCGCGTCCGCGATGGTGTTGCCGGCCGGGTTTATCCCGACGGAAGATCCTGGCTACATCATGTTCAACATCTCGGCCCCACCAGGCTCGACGCGTGAACAGATGCAGCGGTCTGCCACCGAGCTCAGCGAACTGCTCGAGAGCCAGCCCGACACCAAGGACGTCTTCATCTCCATCGGTACGGGTGGCGCCGGCGGTCAGGCCGCTGCAGCCAATGGCGGCGGCGGCGGCTCCGGCATGACATCCGGCTCAGCCATTCTGGTGATGGACGACCATCACAAGATGCACACGGAAGCGCTGAAGCAGTACATCCGTCCGCAGCTTGCGCAGATTGCGGATATTCGCGTCACCGCGCTGATGAGCGGCGGCGGCCCGACCGGCTCTGACGTCAACATCCTGCTCACCGGCGAGGATGGCGCAGCGCTCGAGAAGGCGCAGCTGGCGCTTCTCAACGAGATGAAGGATCTCGACGGCGTCATCCGGAATCCGCGCCTCTCGCCCGATCCGCCCGGACCCGAGCTGATCATCCGTCCGCGCACAGCGGAGGCTGCTCGCCTCAACGTTTCGACCGATGCGATCGCTCAGGTTGCGCGTATCGCGACCGCCGGCGACATCGAGGCCAACACGCCAAAATTCTCCGAGGGTGAACGCAGGCTTGCCATCCGCGTGCGCCTGCCCAACGATGTCCGTCAGGACCTCGCCCTCCTCGGACAGTTGCACGTGCCGACGCTCAGCGGAGGTTCGACCACCCTCAACGCGGTGGCCGACATCTCCTACGAGGCCGGACCGGGCGTCATCCAACGCTTGGACCGCCAGCGCATGGCCGCCGTCCAGGCCGACTTCGCACCTGGCGTCACGTCGGGCGAGGCGACCGAAGCGGTCGATGGCACAAAGACGATGCGAGAAATCTTCGCTGGCGAACGAAGCGGCGAGGGCCTGGTCAAGCGTGCTCGTGTTGGCCAGGAACAGGCAATGAACGAGATGTTCAGCGGGATCATCATCGCGCTGCTGTCGGGAATTGCGCTGATTTACTCGGTGATGGTGCTGCTGTTCAAATCGGTTTTCAAGCCGATGGTCATCCTGTCCTCCCTGCCGCTGTCGTTCACCGGCGCCTTCGTCGCGCTGCTGATCTTCGGGAAGGCGATCGACATGCCGGTGATGATCGGTCTTGTGCTGTTGCTGGGCATTGCCGCCAAGAACGCCATCCTTCTGGTAGAGTTCGCCATCGAGTCCGAGCAGCGCGGCAACAATGTCTACGACGCCCTGTTCGACGCCTGTCGCGAGCGGGCGCGGCCGATCGTGATGACGACCGTGGCCATGTCGGCTGGCATGCTGCCGACGGCTCTTGGACTTGGAGAGGGCGCAGGCTTTCGTACCTCGATGGCCATCGCGGTCATCGGCGGCCTGATCTCCTCGACCGCTCTGTCTCTGGTTCTGGTGCCCGTGGTCTACACGTTTGTCGACTCGATCGAGCGCTGGGTGGGGTCGTGGGCGGCGAACCTCACGACCAAGCCGACCGAAGACGATCGCAAGCTGATGAAGCACAAAAATGGAGGCTCTTCGGCGCCGGCCACGCCGGTCACGCCGGCAGAATAGAAAGGTGCAAGCGCGGGGGGCGGGCCTAGTCTGCCTCCGCCTTCATCTCTCCTGCGCGCGATCCCCAGATCACGCCCATGAAGAGCCCCTTCATCCGCGGTAGCAGCAAGAGGCTCAGCCCCACCACGAGCGATGCTATCAGGACGAACGCCATCAGGCTGGCGTTGGCGTCCTGTGTCGCGAAGAGAAAGAAAGCCGGCGAGACAAGATGGCCGACAAGCAGGATTGTCGCCCAGGCCGGAGCATCATCCGCGCGCAACTCGCCCGTCGGCTCACCGCATTCCGTACAGGCGGCCGCAGGCGTGAGATATCCGCGCAGCAGCTTTCCGCGCCCGCAGGCCGGGCAGCGCAGCCTCAGGCCGCGGCGAATAGCCAGCCAGGTGTTGCGGGGAGGTTGGGGTTTCACCATGCAGCCACTTGGCGCGCCTGCAGACGATCCGTCCAGCCGCTGCGAGGTCGCAGAGCGCCTACGTCTTGACGAACTGAAGCCCCGCGGCGCCGCGGGTCTGCCAGATGACATAAGCCCAGGTCTTCAGGCGGAGGGTCGGCTCCGAAAGCAGGACCCGGTCGGGAAGCGGGATCTCCCGCATGAACTCGATGCGCGCGCCTTCATCGCTGACATTCTTGACCACAACGTCGATCCGCTCGCCCGTAATGAGGGCGAGTGTGGCAGCCTTGAAGGTCGGCCTGCGGTCGGACCGCTTTTCATCCGGCGTGACGGAGGAGTAGGTGACCTCCTCCACAGGCACGTCCGCGATCTTGCGCATGCGCTGCGCAAGTGGGTCGGGCTTATCGGGAGTTTTCTTGAACATTGCGTGCGTTCTTGCTCCCACACAGGCGAAATTCTGGACGCGATTCTTTAGTATTACTAGCCAACCGTATGCACACGACCAGTGAGTCCGTAAGGGCAATGTGCGTCAAGCTGGCGATCTTCAGGGCCGCGAGCGTCAGATCGGGGTCAGGTTGCATTACCCAACGGTAACGGATGTCCCACCATCCACTGGCAGGATGGCCCCGGTAACAAAGCGCGCTTCGTCAGAGCACAGGAAAAGCGCAGCGTGGGCAGTATCCCAGCCCGACCCCATCCGCCCCATGGGCACTCGCGAACTTCGCTCAGCCCGAAGCGTCTCGACTGATTTGCCGCTGGCTCCCGCGATGCCCGTAATCGCCATGGGCGTATCCATCAGGCCGGGCATGATCACGTTGCAGCGCACATTGTGCTTGGCATTGCCTGCCGCGACCACCGTGGTCAGCCGGTTCACCGCCATCTTCGAGACCTCATAGGTCACCATATGATGCCCTGCGATGGCGGCGAGCGAAGAGATATTGCATATCGCACCTGACTTCTGCTGGCGCATCACCGGCAGGACATGGCGGATGGTCATCGCCATCGATTTGAGGTTCACGTCCATGATCCGGTCCCACGCATCTTCCTCGATGGCGTGGGGCGGCGCGTCGCCGCGGCCGGTGCCGACATTGTTGACCAGGATGTCGATCCGGTTCATCCGCGCCGCCGCTTCCCGAGCAATGGCCGCGCAGTCGGCGCTGCGTGTCACGTCAGCGGGGAAGGCGAACGCCTCACCGGCTCTGGGACCGCCTTCGTCCATGATCATGCGTACGGTTTCCTCTGCGCTGTCGAGCCGCAGGTCCACGCACATCACCTGCGCGCCTTCGCGCGCGAACAGGATCGCCATGGCGCGGCCATTGCCGATCGTGTCGCCCATACTTTCGGGAGCATGGGTCTGGCCAGCGCCCACGATGATGGCTGTCTTGCCCGCGAGCCGCCCCTTCATCAAAGCGCCCTGAGGTCGGGATCAATGGTCTGGCCGTCCTCGACCTGGATCCCGAAGGAGTTGAGGATCATCGAGACCTGCGTGTACTGGCCCACCGTGAAGACGAGGTCCATGCACTGGCGCTCGCTATAGTGTTTCGAGAGCTCCGCCCACGACGGGTTGGAGACGAAGTGGTCGCGGTTGAGATCGTCCACAGCAGTCAGCAGCGCGCACTCCGCATCCGTCCAGCCATCGGCGCCCGCCCCCGTCTTGATGCGTTCGATCTCCGTTGCATCAAGACCTGACTGCAGCCCGATGCGGTGATGCTGCGTCCACTCATAGCCGGACTTGCAGAGCCAGCCGACGCGCAGGATGGCGATCTCCCTGTCACGTGCCGACAGGGAATTGCGCGACATGATGTACCCGCCCCACCACGAGAAGGCGCGAAAGGCGTCCGGCGAGCGCACCAGCGTACGGAAGATGTTGAGGATCGATCCGTCCTTCTGGCGCGATTTGGATAGCCGCTCAACCTGCTCAGGCGTGAACTCGAAGTCCTGAAGGGGGGCGATGCGAGGCCTGGCGAGGCGCATGGGGAACTCCTTCGGACCGGCTCGCTGCGGAATCAAGCCAGGTTGTCTCATTGAACGAGCAAAATCCCAGCTTGTCATCCCGCACGATGCCATTGCAGGCCCGTCAATTCGGTGGAGGAGCAGGTTCGACTATCCCGCCTTGCGACCGGCAGCGTCAGGCGCCACAGGCGCCCGTCCTGCAAGATACAGGAAACCGTCCTGGTCCAGATGGCCTGCATCACATGTCGCCACGAAGCCTGCTGCGTCGCGGCGAACCTGCTGAGCTTCACCGCCGAGTTCGCACTCCAGCGTTCGCGGCGTTCGCGCCCAGATCTCGCCCACAACGCCTGGGGGCAGGCGCTGGCCGCTGGCGTCGCGGATCTCCACCGCAGCGCCGCGAATGGGACGCCCACAGCTGCCGCGCTTGGTCGCGAAGGCTTCTGCTGACAGCGTCGCAATATGGCCCGTTTGCGTTGATCCGTAAGCCTCGCTGAAGATCGGGCCGAAGAAATCGGCCAGCCACGCCTTCAGCGTCCAGGGCGCGGCGGCGCCGCCGATCATGACCTCCTTGAGCGACGACGTGTCCGCTGCTGCGAGCAGGTCTCCACGGCGCTTCAGCTCAAGAAAGGTTTCGGGAAAAGCCCACCAATGTGTGATCTGACGCGCGCGGATCATGTCGAGCGCTTCGCTTGAGTTGAACGCGCGCATCAGGACCACTTCTCTGCCGGCTGCCAGCGCGGACCAGAACTGCATGCATCCCCAGTTGTGGTGCATCGGCAGGGTGATAAGCGATGCGCCCTCTTCGCGTAAGGCCGGACGCGACATCGAGGCCGGAGCCGCGCGCCGCCGGGGCAGCGCCACAAACGCCTTGCCCTCGCCGGACGTCCAGGCCATCAGCGACGGCTGCACGCGGCCGAAACGCGGTTGCGC
>JBMOGP010000106.1:0-7254 GCA_049318285.1 Hyphomonadaceae bacterium | reverse complement strand
CGCTGCAGGACTAGGACTTCCTGCACATATACCGCGTCCGGTGGACGTCTTCCGGATTGTCCTCGTAGCCCGTGATGTTCGGCGACACGATGTCCTGCGTCACGCGCGTCAGCAGCGGCAGTACAGCCGTCTCGCTCAGCATCAGGGCCTCAGCCGACTTCAGCAGCTCGGCACGCTTTGCGCCGTCCACTTCCTTCGTCGCCTGGTCGAGGATCGCGTCATACGCCGGGTTGACGTAGTTGCCGTAATTCATCGGCCCCGTGCGCGAGTCGAGAAGGTACAGGAAATTGTACGCGTCGTTGAAGTCCGCAACCCAGCCCGTATCGCTGATCAGGAAGTTCTTCGCCTTCAGCATGTCATAGAGCGCCTGCGTCTCCACACGGCGGATTTCCGCCTGCACCCAGGGCGCAATCTCCTTGAAGTTCTGCTGCAGCACCGGCGCCATGCGCGGATTGTCGCCCGTCGAACGGTAGAGATATTCGAACGACAACGGCTTGCTCGGCCCGTAGCCCGCTTCTTCCAGCAACGCCTTGGCCTGCGCAAGCCGCTCTGCCCTTGGCAGCGACTTCCACTCGAACTCCGCCGGCGTGTAGTTGGCGATCGCACCAGGCACGAAGCTGTAGGCCGGAATCTGCCCGCCCTTCAGCACGTTCTGCGTAATGTGCTCGCGGTCCATCGCCAGTGCGATGGCCTTGCGCACGCGCGCGTCATTGAACGGCTCTTTCTGCGTGTTGGTCACCACATAGGTCGTCGCCATCATCGGCGAGATACGCGGCCAGCCGGGCAGGTTCTTCTGCGTGACTTCCAGCTGTCCTGACGGGAAGGAGTTGTTCATGTCGATTTCGCCTGCCATCGCGCGGCGCACCATGGCGTCATGATCGTTGACCGGAAGGTAGATCACCTCCGAGAAGCAGAGATCATCCGCACCGGCAAACGTCTCGTTCTTCACGGCGCGGATGAAATCGTTCTGGCGCATCTCGGCCAGCTTGTAGGGGCCATTGACGACGTAGTTCTCGGGGGTCGTCCACTTGTCGCCGAACTTCTCGACCGCGTGCCGGGGAAGCGGGAAGGCCGTGTAGTGTTTCAGCAGCCCAGGCAGGTGCGGCATCGGGTATTCGAGCTGGATTTCCAGCGTGTAGTCGTCGATCGCACGAACGCCCACCTGGTCCTTCGGAACCTGTCCTTCCTTGGCGGCGCGGCCATTCTTGATGCCGTACTGGATCGACGCATAGGCGATTTCCGCCTCGTTCGGATCGAACAGGCGCTGGAACGAAAACACGAAATCATCGGCTGTCAGGGCTTCGCCGTCCGACCAGGTCGTCTGCTTCAGCTTGATCGTCCAGGAAAGACCATCCTCAGAGACGGTCCATGACTCGGCAACGCCCGGGACGGGAGTGGCCTTGGCGTCCTCGGTGAACAGGCCGATGAACATGTCACCGATCACGTCATTGGCCCACGTCCCCTCCACCTTCTGCGGGTCCAGCGATTTGGGCTGCGCGCCAATCCCGCGCGTGAACCGTTCGGACGTGGTCTGTCCCGAATCCCCTCCGCACGCCGTCAACGCAAGCGCAGCGGCGAAAACGCTCGCCAGCAACGGTAACTTCAGGCGCATCAAGAACTCCTCTTTCGTGCAAAACGATGCACAGGCGTGCAGGCGGTCGGCTTTTCGGATAGGAACCTAGCGTCAGACCGGCCCGGATAGGAAGGGCTTTGCGCTCTTCGCGCCCGATCATGCGTGTTCGCATGCGCGTGATCATCTCTCTGTGCGCAGGAGTGCTGGTCAAAGGAGCGGCGTATGCGCAGTAAGCGCCGCTCGCGAAGGCCTGGGCATGCGCTAGCCTGCCGAGGGCGGATCAACGGCTGGCCTGCTTCGAAGCCGCCGTTGCTGGCCTGAGGCAGGCCGACATGACCGCAGGCGTCGCCGAGGCGAGCAAGCAGGCGTTCGGCTCCACGCGGCCGGAAGCCGCCGACATCGCCCGCGCCGCCAGCCTGGGCTGGGTCGTCGCGTGAGAGATCAGTCTCGCCGTTACGAGATACGACGTCTCAGGCGTCTATTTCGAAGCGATGGCCGAGCAGGCCCGCGCATCCGGCGCGACGCCCGAGAGGATCCAACAGATCACGAAGGAAGCTCAGGACTTCGCGGCCATATACGCCAATCCGGCCATCCGCATCGCCATCACCTTTACCGCGATATTTCCCATCGGCGCGGTCATTTCGCTGATCTCGGCAGTCCTGCTCCTCAACAGCCGCTTCCTCCCGGCGCAGGCGATGGCGTAGGGCGGGCTTCCCGCGCTAGCGATCCTTCGGATCAAATGCATCCCTCAACCCGTCGCCGATGAAGTTCAGGGAGAACAGCGTCACCACCATCAGCGCCGCCGGCGCAAACAGCAGCCACGGATAGGCGAACTCCTTCTGCCCAGCCGAGATCAGTTGCCCGAGCGATGTCAGCGGCTCGTTCACGCCCAACCCGATGAACGAGAGAAAGCTCTCCTGCAGAATCACCACCGGCATGGTCAGCGTCACATAGACCGCGACGGGTCCCAGCAGGTTCGGCAGGATGTGCCGCACAATGATGCCCAGCGGCTTTACGCCCGCCGCCCGCGCCGCCTCCACGAATTCCTTCTGCTTTAGCGCCAGCGTCTGCCCGCGTACGATCCGCGCCATTGTCATCCATTCCACCGCGCCGATGGCAAGGAAGATCAGGAAGATATGCCGGCCGAACACCACCGTCACCAGGATCACGAAGAAGATGAAAGGCACGGCGTAAAGCACGTCGACAATGCGCATCATGAACTGGTCGACGCGCCCGCCTGCAAAGCCCGCCACAGCGCCCCACGCCACGCCGATCACCAGCGAAACGAACGTCGCAATGAACCCCACCGCCAGCGAGATCTGCAGTCCAATCAGCAGTCGCGCCACCATGTCCCGCCCGAGAATATCGGTGCCCAGCCAGTGCATGTTCTCGGATGTCGGCGCGAGCCCAAGCCGGTCCTGATACTGGTATTCATAGGAGTGCGGCCAAACCAGCGGCCCGATGAATGCGACCAGCGTCAGCAAGGCCAGCAGGATCATCCCCGTCACCGCCGCCCTGTTCGCGAACAGCCGCCGCCGGGAATCATCCCACAGCGACCGCCCCTTCACGGCGGACTTGTTCAACACATCGGCGGTTGAGCCGGGAACGACAGCTATCATCATGAGTAGCGCACCCGCGGATCGAGGATCGCATAGAGCACGTCGGCGATCAGGTTAAGCGTGATGATCAGCCCGCCATAAAGGATAACGGCGCCCATCACCCGGGTATAGTCACGCGTCATCGCGCCCTCGATGAAGGACGCGCCAACGCCGGGCAGGGTGAACACCGTCTCGATTACCACCGACCCCGTGATCACGCCTACGATCGCAGGCCCAAGATAACTCACCACCGGCAGGATTGCCGCCGGCGCCGCATGGCGCAGGAGGATGCGCGTCTCGCTTATGCCCTTCGCCCGCGCCGTCCGGATAAAGTTCGACCGCAGCACCTCCACCATCGACGCGCGCATCAGACGCGAGATGATCGCCACCTGCGGCAGGGACAGCGTCAACACCGGAAGAAAGAGGTTGTGAAAATTCATGCGGCCCAGATCGAGCCCGCCCGCCGCGAACCAGTTGAGATAGACCCCGAACACCATGGCCAGCAGCGGCCCCGTCACGAAGGTCGGGATCGAGATGCCGACCATCGCGATGCTCATCACCGAATAGTCTGCCAGCGAATTCTGCCGTATCGCCGCCAGCACGCCGAGCAGGACGCCAAAGAACAGGGCAATGGTGATGGAAAGCAGCCCGATGGTCAGGGACACCGGCAGGCCCTCGCCCAGCAGTTCGCTCACATCCTTGTCGTAGAAAACCATGGAGGGTCCAAGATCGCCCTGGACCACCTTGCCGACGTACTCGAAGTACTGTTCGTGCAGCGGTTTATCGAGGCCAAGGCTGGCCTTCAGGTTCGCCTCCACCGCCGGCGTCAGCATGCGCTCGGCCGAATAAGGGTTCCCCGGCGCTGCACGCAGCATGAAGAACACCACGGTGATGATCACCAGCATGGTGGGAATGGCCGCCAGCAGGCGACGCCCCACATAGGCCCACGGGATCCGGGAAGCCAGGCGCGCCAATGCTGAAGATTCCGCAGAACGGGACGGGTCACTCGACAGGGGTTACGTCCTCCGCAGGCTACGGCTTATAAGAGGCGAACTAGAGGTCGTTGCGCAAGCGGACATTTGTCGCGGATCAGAAGAGGCATCGAACAGCATGGCTGACATCAGGCAGGTTTCTCATCGGTTTGCCGTCGCCCCGCAGATCGCGCTGGGCGATATCCCCGCCATCTCCAGCATGGGCTATCGCCACATCATCAACAATCGCCCCGACGGCGAGGAGCTGAACCAGCCAACTTCTCAGGAGATCGAAGCGGCCGCACGGAACGAGGGCATGACCTATGTTCACGCCCCCTTTGTGGGCCAGCCACCTGCCGACGCCGTGAAAGCCGTCATGGCCGCCAGTGCGAAGACGCTCGCCTACTGCCGCTCAGGGACCCGGTCGATCACCGCATGGGCGCTCGCCGAGGCGTCTGAAGGCGTCGCCCCAGAGGACATCATCGATAGGGCGCAAGAGGTCGGCTACAATCTGGGCGCCATGCGCGCCCAGCTCCGCCAGCTCGGCGAGCGGTAGACATGGCCGGAATTTCCTTCGTCCGCGATCTCGACTTCGCCTATGGACGCGCTGACAAGGCGAGCCCGCTGATCCGTCGCGTGATCGCGCAGAACCCCGGCCCGTTCACCTTCCTCGGCACCGGCGTCTACATCGTGGGCAAGGGCGACGTCGCCGTCATCGACCCCGGCCCGCCAATCGACGCCCACTTCGCAGCACTGAAAGCGGCCCTTACAGGCGAACGCATCACCCACGTCTTCATCACCCACACCCATCTCGACCACTCGCCACTCGCCCATCCCCTCGGACAATGGGCCGGCTGCAAGGTCTACGGACTTCCCGATCCTTCAGGCTCAATGCCCCACGCCTCGCTCGAGGAAGATGGTCAGGAAGGCTTCATGCCCGATGTACTTGTGAAGGACGGCGACACCTTCTCCGGATCAGGCTGGACGCTGGAAGCGATCACCACACCCGGCCACATGTCCAACCATGTCTGCTACGCCCTTAAGGAAGAGAACGCGCTCTTCTCCGGCGACCACATCATGGGCTGGTCCACCACTGTCATCTCGCCGCCCGACGGCAACATGGGCGACTACTATCGCAGCCTCGCAAAAATCCGCGCGCGCAACTTCAATACGCTCTGGCCCACGCACGGGCCACCCGTGAGGGACGTCAATCCCTTCATCGACGCCTATGTCGCTCATCGCCGCGCACGCGAAGAAGCTATCATCGCCCGCCTCAAGGCCGGCGACACGCTGATCCCCGATATGGTCAAGGTGATCTACAAGGACGTCGACGCGCGCCTCCACGCGCCCGCTGCCCACTCAGTTCTGGCGCACATGATCCATCTGGTCGAAGCGGGCAGGGCGACGGCAGACGGTCCCTTCACGCTCGCCACGCAATACCAACCGACATGATCCGTCCCACATGATATGGTTGGTGCGGCACGGGCAGACGGCGTTCAATGCTGAAGGCCGCATACAGGGTGCGAGGGATTCTGCGCTCACCGCGCTAGGCGAAGAGCAGGGCCGCCGCCTGGGGCAGATGCTTGGCCGCACCGCACCGAAAGACGCCCGCATCATCGCCTCGCCCCTCGGCCGCACGCAGCACACCGCCCGCATCATCCGCGAACATGGCGGCTTCGCGTCCCCCATCGAAACCGACGCGCGTCTTGCCGAGATCAGTCTCGGCGAATGGGACGGCATGCTGAAGGCCGACATCCGCGAACGTGTCCCCGACTATGACGCCGGGCCCAATCGCTGGAGCTGGTTCTTCAACGCCCCTGGCGGCGACAGCTGGGATGTGCTGAATGCCCGCCTCCAAAGCTGGCTCGAAGATGCCGTTGCGACCGACTACCCCATCATCGCGATCTCCCATGGCGTCTCCGGTCGCATCCTCCGCGGTCTCTTCGCCAGGCTCCCACGCGACCTGACCCTCAAGCTCGACATCCCACAGGACGCCGTCTTCCATCTGCGCGATGGCGGCATTGAGCGCATCGATTGCTGAGGTGAGGACCGGCGCCCTCCGCCTGCTCCGCTGGCGGGTGTGTCCCTGCAGCCGCACCAGAACGGGCCGGTTCCGGACAGACATTTTCGAGTCCATCGCGAACCTTTTCGGCACGCTGGACGAACCAATCACTGCGATTCCGGACACGTGCATCACCCGCGTCCGGACCTGCGAGTTACTGCTCGCTTTCATTCCGCATGGAGGGCGGCCACGACGGCGCGAGGCGCATGAAATGCAGGCCGCGTTGCGCGGGCTGCCGTCCAACGTCCGTCGGTGACGCGGGATCCACGAACCTTCTTCCTACCGGTAGCTCCGCGCACAAGCGGAAACACCAAAGCTCGCGGGGCATCCCGCGTTCCCGGGGCCTCCATCTATCTGGAGACCCGATCGTACAGAAGCATAGGCGGTTTATCCCGGCCTGAAGGAGAGCGTGTGTCCAACGCCGGGCTCACCAACGCCGCAATGCAGGAAACCCGTGCTCCTACCGCTCCACAACCGGCGCCATCCACACCTTCGCGCCGGGCGACTGGCCGACTGCCCGCAGTTGCGAAATCAGCGCCTCCGCACGCTGCCGCCCGATCACGCCGGCAAGCGCGCCGAGCGCCTGGCTCTCTGATACGCCCGCCTTCGCCGCCGTCATCGTACTGGCGATCAGATCAAAGGGCGTCGCTGTGCGGATATTCATGCGCAGGTCCACGCCATCGGCCTCTGTGAAGCCGGCAAGGTTGCGCGCCTCCTCGATCGCCGTGATCAGGTCGCCCGTCTTGTTGACCAGCCCCTGCGCCTGCGCATCCTCGCCAGACCACACGCGCCCGCGCGCAATCTCCTGGACCTTCTGCAGCGGCAGATTTCGACCCTCCGCGACAAGCTGCGTGAAGCGGTCATACGTCCCCTGCAGCGATTGCTGCAGCCGGGACTTCTGCGCCGGGGTGAAGCCCTCGGTCGAATACGCTCCGGCGAATTCACCCCCGACGCCCACCGATGCCGGATTGACCCCTAACTCGCGCAACCCATCTGCAATGGCGAACTTGCCGCCGAACACGCCGATCGATCCGGTGATGGTCGAGCGCG
>JBMOGP010000105.1:0-7293 GCA_049318285.1 Hyphomonadaceae bacterium | reverse complement strand
GTGCGTGGATCGTCAGGGTTCGCGTTGATGTGGACTTCGAGATAGCGGTGGTTGTTCTTTCGGACGCACTCAGCGGTGACGAGGCCAGGGGTTGCGGCGAAGGGCGTCGTGATGTCCTTGCCGTCCACGAATCTGCGGCCGGCGTCGCGGCCGAAAACCGTCCAGTAGGATTTGGGATCGTTCGCCTTGCCGCCGCCGAGGGCTGCCGGGTTGGTGCATACGGCTTCGGTCTGACCGCGATTGATGCCGAAGGAGGCGGTGTCGCTGGGCGGCACGGTATCCCGGTAGGTCGAGAATGAAATCACGCAGCCGGTCTGGCTGGGCGATTTGCAGACCGGGATGTTCTTGAACGTGCCGCCGACATCAGCGTTCTTCGGAACCTGTATGGTCGAGCCGAGGATGATCGCGGAGACGAGCTTTGCCTGGTCCGGCCTGCCGTCGATCTTCGAGGCGATCAGGCGCGTGATCTGGCCCGATCCCTGCGAGTGGCCGAGGATGACCACGCCGCGTCCCTTGTTCTCGTTGGCGAGGTACCAGGCCCACGCATCATCGACATCGGCTGCGGCGTCAGCAGGCGTTCCGCGCACGGGCACTTCGCCGCCGCCTGACATGCGGGCGCGCAGGGCGCCGAGCGAGAACTGGCGGTACATCGGCGCAAAGATGCGGCACTGCGAGCCGAAGCGTGCGAGCTGCGCCCTGGCGACGTTGAGCTCTTCCTCGCCGGGCACGAGGTCCGACTGCGTGAAGGGATCGAGCGAGACGGTCGGGTAGACATAGAAGCAGTCGATCGGGGCGTTGGGATTGGCCGTGTATCTTTCGATGCTGGTTGAGCCATCGGCCTTGATGACCGTGGCATCCAGATTGACGTCGCAGGCGTTGTTCGCCTTGCCTGGCTTGCAGAGCCAGTGGGCTGGCACGGAGTAGTCGGTGCGGGACGATTGGCCAGCGGGCGCGGCAGGCGCTGTTGCGACGGGTGTGGGCGCTGGTGCTGCGGCCGCGGGCGTGTTCGGGGTTTCCGGGACCGGGGCGGCTGGCAGGGTCGGGGCGATGGGGATGTCGGGAGCGCTGCGCGAAAAGTCGCTGCCGAAATAGTTGCAGCCTGTCGCCAGCGTGCCTGTTGCCAGCGTGACTGCCGCCAAAGCGATGGCGCTGGCCATCCTCGTTCGTGTCATGTCTCTCTCCTGGATGCCGCGCCGTCGATTCGACACAGCCTGATCTGGCTTCTGCCGCCAGTCTGCCAATGCGCGGGAAAGCTTGTCCAGCAGGCGCATGTCACGCTGGGGTGACTAATCCGCCTCGCAGCGCGCCGACTGGGTGATGGACACAGCGCGGGCGCTGGCGTGGTTTTCGCTTACCACGTGTGCAGCGAAGGTCCGCGCATCCGTCGAGGCAAAGAGATCCTCGAGCGGGCCTGCTGCTCCATCCACCATGAAGACGTCGATATGCGCGCCCTTGATCGCGCCGCCGCGATCGCCGGCGAAGAGATAGCCGTCGTGGACATAGTCGCGGCCATTGTGCCGGAAGGCGCGGCCGCGCAGTTCGGGCACGTAGACGACGCTCTCGATCGGAATCCTTGCCGGATCGACGGCGATGGTGCGGAAGGGGACGAGCGGATGGTTACGCGATCCGCAGCCGAGCGCGTGGTTCACCTTCATGAAGCGTGCGCGGCGGGTGGCGTTCTTGACGCCGTCCGACAGCGAGCCGAGCCACTCATCGCAATTTGCCTGCTCCGGTCCCTTGTCGTCGACATAGACGTAGGCGGTCGCGGTCTTGCCTATCCGGATGGAGACGGAGCCCTGCAGAGCGGACTCGCACCAGTCGCGCTGGGTGAGTGGCGGCGAGATCGGATCGCCGTTGCGGCCAATGAGCGGGAAGGCGTCGGCCATGTCCGCAGATGCGGGCTTGATCTCGGGCGTATGATAGTGCGTCGCCCACAGGCGCAGGTCCGGGCCGAGCGCCTGTTCGTCGGGCGCTGCGAGCGAGAAGGCGAGGGCGCGCTCATAGGGCGACATAACGGCCGGCAGGCGCGCGGCGTCGCCCATAACGACGGGCACGCTGCCGGGCACGGCGGCGGTGGCGCAGGCGGTGAGGCCGAATACCACCGATAGGCTGAACCGGCGAAGTTTCGACAGGTTGGCGCGTTGCCAGGGCTCGCGAACGACGGGGGCCGGAGCGCTCGCGGCTGGGCCGTTGAGCCCGCTGGCGACCGGCTCGGATTTGAGGCCCAGTATGTCGGACAGGTCCTTCATGTGACCAGCGAAGGGGCCAGAGCCGTTACTGAACCGTTAGCGCGCTCAGATGGCGCCTGACTGCCTGCGCTTGCGGCCGGGGCGATCGGTGTCCTTGCAGACCTCATCGCCGGCGTCGTGCAGGGCGACCGCCATGGGATGATCCCTGGCGATGACATAGGCCTCGAAGGTATGGCGTGAATTGGACTGCACCAGCTCCGGCAGCGGGTCGACGGCTGCGTCCTCGACGAACATGTCGATATGATTGCCCTCGATCGCGCCGCCTGTGTCGGAGCCGATCAGGTAGCCGTCATGGGTATAGAATTCGCCGTTGGCCCAGAACTGCTTGCCGCGGAGTTCGGGCACGAAGAAAACCGTTCCCATCCTGAAGCGGTCGCGGTCGATCGCGACGGTGCGGAACGGCATCAGCGGAATAGTGCGCACGTCGCAAGCCTGCGGATGGTGGAAGGGGGCAAAGCGCGCACGGCGCGTCGCGTTCTTGATGCGCTCGGACAGATCGCCGAAATAGCGGTCGCAGACGACCTGCTCGGGGCCGCCGCTATCGATGTACATGAAGGCCGTGGGTTCATCCTTGCCATTGTCGACCCAGACGGAGCCCTGCATTGCAGCGTCGCACCAGTCTTCGGTGGAGAGCGGCGCAGACACCGGATTGCCCTTGCGATCGAGCAGCGGCTTGGCGGCCACGCTGGTCCAGGACGGACGTACGGTGGGCATGTGATAGTAGGTCGCCCACAGCTTCATCTTCTTCTTCGCTGGCAGCGCCGCTTCTTCGGGCGCGTCGAGCATGAAGTTGAGCGCTTGCTGGGTCGGGTGCATCGGCGCGCGGCCGAGCGTGATCTCGACCTCGGTGTCGGCGAATGCTGAGCGGAGTGGCGGCCCAAGGAAAATCGCGGCGCCCGCGATGACCAGGACCAGGGCAAGAAGCAGTCTTTTCATCGAGATTCCCGCTGCCGTCCCGCCCCCCGGCAAGAGCCCTCGAAGTAGGGCGAGATCATGGCAGTTTCGCCTGCCCGGTGCAATTGGCCGCACGCGCGTTAACCTTTGGCGCGCGTGATCGTTAACGTCCTGTCGTCTCGCTTGCGAAACCTGCGCGCGTGCGATGACAAGAAGGTAGGGCCGTCGCCGAGTACCGCACCGGTCAGCCGGTGATCACACCCGCAAGCGCGGCTTTCGCGGCGAGCACGGGGCTCATCAGATGGGTGCGGCCGCCGCGGCCCTGGCGGCCTTCGAAATTGCGGTTGGAGGTGGAGGCGCAGCGCTCGCCGGGCTTGAGAATGTCGGGGTTCATGCCGAGGCACATTGAACAGCCTGGCTCGCGCCATTCGAAGCCGGCGTCGATGAAGACCTTGTCGAGGCCTTCGTCCTCCGCCTGAGCGCGGATCAGGCCGGAGCCGGGAACGACCATGGCGCGTATGCCGGCAGCGACGTGGTTGCCTCTGGCGATGTCCGCTGCCGCGCGCAGGTCCTCGATGCGGGAGTTGGTGCACGAGCCGATGAAGACGCGGTCCACCTTGAGGCCTTCAAGTTTCTGTCCGGGCTCAAGCCCCATGTAGGCGAGGGCGCGCGCCGCGGCTTCACGCTTCACCGGGTCGCTGATCTGTTCAGGGTTTGGCGCGGTCGCCGTAACGGGGGCCGCCTGTTCGGGGCTTGTGCCCCAGGTGATTGTTGGCGCCACGTCCTCGGCGGCGATGTCGATGATCGCATCCCAATGCGCGCCATCATCTGAGGTGAGCGTCTTCCAGTGCTGGAGCGCGACTTCCCATTGTCCGCCTTTTGGCGTGGCCGGACGGCCCTTCATGTATGCGAACGTCTTCTCGTCGGGGGCGACCAGCCCGGCGCGGGCGCCGCCTTCGATGGAGAGGTTGCAGAGCGTCATGCGGCCTTCCATCGACATGGAGCGGATGGCCGAGCCCATGTATTCGATGACGTGGCCTGCGCCGCCATTGGTGCCGACGATGGCGATCAGGTGCAGGGCGAGATCCTTTGCGCCGACGCCGGGGCGGAACTCGCCTTCGACGCGGACGGCCATGTTCTTCATCTTGCGCGTGCGCAGCGTCTGCGTGGCGAGGACGTGCTCGACTTCGCTGGTGCCGATGCCGTGGGCAAGGGCGCCGAAGGCGCCGTGCGTTGAGGTGTGGCTGTCGCCGCAGACGATGGTGAGGCCCGGCTGCGTACGGCCCTGCTCGGGGCCGACGACGTGGACGATGCCGTTCCGGATGTCGCCCATCGGGAAGAACTGGATGCCGTGGTCCTTCACATTGCGGGCGAGTGTTTCGAGCTGCTCGCGCGCCTCGGCATCCCTGACGCCCGCCATGCCGAGCGACTGGCCCTCCGTGGGCGTGTTGTGGTCGGCGACGGCGAGCGTGAGGTCGGGCCGGCGCACCCGGCGGCCGCTTGTGCGCAGCCCGGCGAAGGCCTGGGGCGTCGTGACCTCATGGATGAGATGCAGGTCGATGTAGAGCAGGCTCTCGCCCGACGCCTTGTCGGCGGCGACGACGTGGGCGTCCCAGATCTTGTCGTAGAGGGTTCGGGCGGAGGTCATGACCGGCTATATGCTCGGGGGCGTGTGCTTGCGCAAGCGTCAGCGTTTCATGTCCTGCATGCGCAACAGGACGCGCTCGAACTCCAGCATCGTTTCCTCGAAGATCTGCCCGACCGGCTTGACCTCCGTTATGCGGCCAGCGACCTGGCCGGTGAGGGCGATGCCAGCTTCGAGGTCGCCGCCGAAATAGACGTCCTTGGTACGGGCGAACTCCGCGAAGATGTTGGGCGAGCCATCCGCCTCAAGACGTGTGGTGCGTTCGGTCCTGAGTGCTCGCAGCGCCGGGCCCGGTCCCTTGCGGTTGAGGAAGACGGTGTCGGTCGCCTCGGCATTGACGATTGCTTCCTTCCAGTTGTGGTGAACCGGGCTTTCGGCCGACGACAGGATGCGTGTGCCCATCAGCACGCCTTCGGCGCCCAGTGCGAACGCCGCCGCCATGCTGCGGCCGTCCATGATGCCGCCGGCGGCGACCACGGGTATGTTCACCCGCTCGCACACGAGCGGGATCAGCACCATGGAGGCAACATCCTTGGGGTTCTTGAAGCCTCCGCCTTCGCCGCCCTCGACGATCAGACCGTCGACGCCAGCCTCGACCGCTCGCAGCGCGCCGGCGAGGTTCGGCACGACATGGAAGACGGTGAGGCCAGCGCGCTTGAGGAGAGCGGTATACTTCATCGGGTCGCCCGCCGACGTCGTGACGAACTTGACGCCCTGGTCGATAACGAACTGGACAATGCCGGGGTCACGCACGAAGGCCTGCGCCACGTTGACCCCAAACGGCTTGTCGGTGAGATCGTGCATCTTGACGATCTCATCTTTCACCGCGTCGAGTTCGCCTGACGATGTCTCGATGATGCCCATGCCGCCGGCGTTGGAGACAGCTGATGACAGTCTGGCGCGGGCGATCCAGCCCATGGCTGCCTGAATGATCGGCTTCTCGATGCCGAGCATTTCAGTCACGCGGGTGCGGATGGGCATGTGGCAGGACCTCCGTGATCAGGTTGAGAGATAAGGCAGAAACACGAGGACGCCGATTGCAGCTGCAGCGAGGGCGGCGATCAGAACCGCACCGGCTGCGACATCCTTGGCAGCCTTCACCGCAACGTGGAAGTCCGGCTGGACGACATCGCAGAGATGTTCGAAAGCGGTGTTGACGATTTCGGCGACCCAGACGAGCGCGATGGCGAGAACGATCCAGCGCCAGTCCTGAGGCCCCACTTTCAGCCAGAGGCCGGCGGCGACCACCATGGCCGTTGCGAGAAGGTGGATCCAAGCATTGTGCTGGCTGCGCAGCATCAGGCCGAGCCCGCTCAGCGCGTGACTGAAGCTCTTCAGACGGGCCGAGATGCTGAACACGGGCGCGTTCCTTTTTGTTGGCCCCTCATCTGGCGTCAGACCGGCCATTGTTGCAACATCGTCCGATGAAACACGCGGCGCTTCTTCTCCTCTTCACCTTGCTGTTCGCGGCGGCTGGCTGTTCGCCGCCGGCCGCAACGACCATGGCGGGCACGGATGCGCCAGCGGCTGAGCTCTCGCCGGCAGATGAGTTCATGAAGCAGCTGGGTGCGCTGTGTGGGCAGGCATTTGCAGGCAAGGTGGTCTCAACCGATGCGGCGGACGCCGATATGGCCGGCGAGCGGCTGGTGATGCGGGTAACTGAGTGTTCGGCCGAGGAGGTTCGCATCCCCTTTGCGGTCGGCGCGGACAGATCCCGGACCTGGGTGGTTTCGCGTATCCCGGCAGGTCTCAGGCTGAAGCACGATCATCGTCACGCGGATGGAACCGAGGACGAGCTGTCGCAATATGGCGGCGACACGGTGAATGCGGGCAGCCAGGCGCGGCAGGAGTTTCCGGCCGATGCATTCTCGAAAGTCCTGTTCGAGACGAAGGGCAATCCGGCTTCGGTCACGAATGTGTGGGCGATGGAGGCGACGCCGACGCTGTTCGCCTATGAGCTGCGCCGGCCGGAGCGGTTCTTCCGTGTCGAATTCGACCTGACGAAACCGGTCGCGCAGTAGCATCCGGGGGACGCCGCAATCGGCTGAAGCAGAGGCCAGGCCCGCCGATTTCGGACGTCAGCGTGCCCGGCATGCAAGCGTTCGAACAGACAGTCCGTGATGATCGCGATGCCCGCCGGCGCGATGGAGCCTGCCGGCGGCGCCAGATCCTTTACCAGACACCGCGCCTGATGCCGTTGACAAGGTACTGGCCGAATGTCGGCGCGTAGTACTGCTTCGATGGCAGCGCGCTCGGTGGCAGGGGCTTTGCCTCGCCGGCCAGCACGCGCGCCATGGTCTCGACGACGAGATCCTGTGACTTCGCTGCCATAAGCGTCATGTAGGTCTGCATGTTGTCATTTGCGGCGACAGGTATGCAGTTGCTCGCGAGGATCGGGCCGGTGTCGACGCCGAGATCGACGAGATGCAGCGTGACGCCAAAATGCTCGGGCTCGCCATTCGCCAGCGCAAAATAGCCGCCATTGATGCCGCGATAGGCTGGGTT
>JBMOGP010000104.1:0-7318 GCA_049318285.1 Hyphomonadaceae bacterium | reverse complement strand
GCCATCATCATCGGCCCGCCTGCAGCGCCCGCCCAGATGCAGAGCAGGCCAACCGACTTGTCGGCGAGGCCGTAGGCGGCAGCGTAGATGCCCACCGCTTCGGGTCCGAGGAAGAGCGCGATGAGGAAACGGTCTCCCGCGTCGAGTGCAATGTTCAGCGCGAGTGCGATGGCGAGAGGAACGCCATAAGCCAGATAGGGTCGCACGCGCGCACGTTCGAATTGCCCGCCACGGGATTCGCGCCAGAGCCGCGCGCCTTCGATGCAGGCGAGGACGGCCAGTACGCTGGCAAGTCCCGCGAAGGGCGCCGCCGGCCCGAGGCCGGTCTGCCAGGCAAGGAGTGTCCCGAGCGTGAAAGCGCCAAGATCCTGGATTACCCGCAGTGTCGAATAGCGCCTGACGCGATCGCGCGCGCGGCTCATCTCCTGCGCTGCGTTTACCAGCGGGGCCAGCGCCATCGTGGTCATGGCAACGGCGAGTGCGAGACGCAATGCGGGGTCGGTCGCGATCAGGATCGCGCCCGCCATCAGTGCAATTCCGATGGCGGCAGAGCAGGCGAGGAGGGCAAGGACGGTGCGGATGTGATCGGGCAGGTCGCCGCGCGACACGGCGGCGCCCGCGAAGCGATAAGCCGCAGCCTCCGCCCAGGTGACCGAGAGCGTGTAGATGATGCCCATCGTGGTGAGGGCGAGGGCATAGAAGCCGTAGTCCGCCGGCGCGAGCAGGCGCGTAAGCGCATAGACCGCGCCAAGGCTGGCAAGGCCGCCGGCGAGACTTGCCGGAAAATAGCCAAGAAGGCGTCGCCAGATCATGTCAGCCCGTGAGGTCCTGTCCGGGGACCGTTTGTTCATCCTGTTAAACCATGATGCCGTTCATGAAGCGTTTCCGGTATGACGGGATTGGCGGGTACTGGAGCCGCCGAAGCGCCATTCTGGGCGCCGCAGCGCTGGCCGCGTGCAGCAATCCGGCTGCGGTGGCGCAGCGCGCGGCCTCGCATCCGCTCTGGCCCGTCCCGGGGCCGCCCGTGCTGCGCGGCGCCGTGATCGCGCAGCGACGGCGGCGCATCGCGGTGGACGGTCCGACATTCGGCGGCGGCGGAGCGGTGCTGCCGGCCTACCGGCGCACGGATTTCGACGCGCTTGCAGGCGCAGGCGCCAATCTCGTCGTGATGTCGTTTCCGGAGTTCTGGACGGTCGGCAGGCCGTGGACGCGCGATGCGCAGATGGCGGACGTGCTGGGCCAGCAACTCGACGATGCAAAGGTGGCGGGGCTCCATGTCGTGCTCGCGATGCGCTCAGGTCCGGGACGTTCGGATTTCATCTTTCACCGGGAAGCCCAGGACACATGGTTTCCGGCGCAGCTGATCGATGACACGATCTGGCGCGAGTCGGATGCGCAGGCGGCCTGGGGCGCCATGTGCGAGGATGCGGCGAAGCTGGTGCGCTCGCGCAGCGAGATCGCGGGGCTCAACATCATGGTGGAGCCCGAGCCGAATGTCGGCGGGCTTAATCACGCGGGCGGGCGGCTGGGCGCATGGCAGGCAGACGCGTACGTCGCGCAGGTGAGCAGGATTTCGGACTGGAAGCGGATCGCAGGTGACGTCGCGAGGAGGGTTCGGGCGGTGGCGAGCGACCTGCCGATCCTGATCTCGCCGCCAGCATTTGGCCGAACCGACTTCCTGCCGGTCATGGGCCCCCCACCCGTGCCAGGCGTCGTGTGGTGTGTACACGACTACGAGCCGCGCGCCTTCACGCACCATCCGGAGGCTGCGGCTGGCCAGGCTGTCTTCAGCGAGGGCGGGGCGAACACGTTCGAATCAAGGATCGACAAGGTGATGACGGGCGATGCCCCGGTCTTCCTTGGCGAGTTCGGCGCAGCGCGCTGGGCCCCGGGCGTGACCGACTATTTTGCGGCGCGGATTGCAGCGTGCGAGGCGCGCGGCATCGGCTGGGCGGCTTTCCGGTGGCCGACGCAGGATGGCGCCTACGAACAGTCGGACGACATGTTCAACGTGACGATCGGCGGACGCGACCAGCGCCCGGCGATGGACAGGCTGCGGCCTGCCTGGGCCAGGAATACACAGCGGCCGGATGGGGCGCGCCTGCGCGGTCGCTCCTAGCTGAACTGAAGCAGGCAGAGGCCTGCGGCAAGGATGACCGCCGCCAGCGTGCGCCTTGCGCCAAAGCCTTCGCGCAGGAACCACCAGCCCATGATTGCCGCAAACACCACGGCCGTCTCGCGCATGGCGGACATGTAGGCCACGGGCGCGATCGAGAAGCCATAGAGCGCCATCGAGAAGGAGAGCGTGGAGCAGACGCCCGCGCCGATGCCGAAGCCGAGCGCGCGGCGGGCCGAAAGGACGAATTCGTGTGGTCCCCGCGTCAGCATCATGATCACGGTGATGCCGATCCAGTCGAGCGCAAACAGCCAGAGGATGAAACTCCATTGCGTGCCATTCGTGGCAAGGGCCGAGCGCACGCCCTGGGCATCGATCACATTGTAGATCGCGATGCCCGCACCGGTCGCAAGCGCCCACAGGACGGCGGAATTGCGCACGCTTCGGGAGCCGCCGAAATCCTTCTCCGGAAGCGCGAACACCACCGTGGCGAGACTGGCGACTGCGAGGCCGAGCATGGCCAAAGGGGAGAGCTGTTCGCCAAGCACGATGGCGGCGGCGAGGGCTGTGAGCAACGGCGCCGATCCGCGCATGATCGGAAAGACGAGCGAGAGGTCGCCACGCGACATCGCCCGCACCAGCGCGGTCTGGTAGAGCCAGTGCGCCGGCAGGGAGAGGGCGAGAAAGCCCCATGTGGCCGGCGCAGGAAGAGGTACGACGAACAGGAAGGGCAGCACCAGGACAGAGCCTGTCGCCGTCATCACCGTGCGCGCGCCGAGAATGTCCCTGGCTGCTTTGACAAAGGTGTTGGCGCCGGCAAGCGTGATCGCCGAGCCGATGCCAAGCGCAAAGGCGAACAAGGTGGGGTCCACCTAGCCCTCGAGCCCCACCAGCGCGCGCGCGAAGGCGTCTGCGCTGAAGGGGTGCAGGTCTTCGGCTTTCTCGCCGACGCCGACGAAATGGATCGGAATGGCGTGTTGCTCGGCGATGGCGACGAGGACGCCGCCCTTCGCCGTGCCGTCGAGCTTGGTCATCACGAGGCCGGTGACGCCGGCCGTATTGCGGAAAGCCTCGACCTGGCCCAGCGCGTTCTGGCCAACTGTTGCATCCAGCACAAGAAGCACGTCATGCGGTGCGGTCGGATCGATCTTGCGGATGGCCCGGACGACTTTCGCAAGTTCGTCCATCAGCTGCGTCTTGTTCTGCAGGCGCCCCGCCGTGTCGATGAAGACGAGGTCGAGGTTTTCATGTCGAGCCATCTCGACGGCTTCGTAGGCAAGACCCGCCGCGTCGGCGTTCTGCGGCTTCGACAGGAATTTCGCACCGGCCCGGTCGGCCCAGACGCGGAGTTGTTCAACGGCGGCGGCGCGGAATGTGTCGCCGGCTGCGAGCAGCACGGTTGCCCCCTGCGCGGAGAGTTTGGCGGCGACCTTGCCGATCGTGGTCGTCTTGCCCGAACCATTGACGCCGACGAACAGCACGACGCGCGGGCGCGGGCCGTCGCTGAAGTCGACGACCTTCTCGCGTGGCCTGAGGATGGCCGCGATCTCGGCTGCCAGCGCGGCCTTGATCTCCTCGCCGGAGACTTCGCGCTCGAAGCGGTCTTTCGAGAACGCCCTGGTGATCCGCGCAGCAACCCTGGCGCCCATGTCGGAGGTGATCAGCAGTTCTTCGAGTTCCTCGAGCGCTTCGCGGTCAATCTTGCGTTTCGACAGGCCTGCGAGACCCTCTGCGAGGCGCGAGGACGAGCGCCTGAGACCCTCCGTGAGCTGTCGGAGGACGGAGACGTCGCGGGCGGCTGCTTCCGCGGCGCGCTCGGCGGCGATGCGTCCGGCCGCCTTGCGGATGCCGAGCGGATCATCGCCGAGGTCGGGTTCGGCAGCGATCGGCACATTGCCGAACAGTTGCTGGTCGAGGCTCGCGACCGGCTTGTCCAGCGCAGACGCCGGTGTCTCGCCCGGTTTCAGAGGCTCAATGGGCGTCTCGCCGGTCTTGGGATCCGGCTGTTTCTTCCTGCCCCACCAGAGGATCATGCCGGGATGCCTGCAAGCTCGCTCGCGCTGCGCGAGACAAGATGGAAGAGGGCCGGGCGGCCCGGTTCGGGCGAGGCTCCCTCGATCCTGACGGGCGCGAAGTTGGAGAGGCGGGCGCGGTTGCCGGCCTCGACCAGCGCCATCGCGGTCTGGCCCACATGGCGCTCGAGGCGAAGGCCAAGGCGCTCGGCCCCTTTCTGGCGGAGGATCGCAGCGCGCGCCTTTACCACCTCGCGCGCAACCTGCGGCATCTTCGCGGCCGGCGTCTGCGGGCGCGGCGAGTAGGGGAAGACGTGGAGATAGTCGATGCCGCATTCGTCCACGCTGGCGAGCGTGTTGGCGAACATGGCGTCGGTCTCGGTCGGGAAGCCGGCGATCAGGTCCGCGCCGAAAGCCATGTCAGGGCGGGCGGCGCGCAGGCGGTGGCACAGGTTGATGGCGTCGGCGCGCGAGTGGCGGCGCTTCATGCGCTTGAGGATCATGTCGTCGCCCGACTGGAATGACAGATGCAGGTGCGGCGCGATGCGTGGCTCGCTGGCGAGGAGGTCAAACAGCGCCGCGTCGATCTCGATGGCGTCGATCGAGGACAGGCGCAGCTGCTTCAGGTCAGGGACGAGCCTCAGCATGCGGGCGATGAGGTTGCCGAGCTTCGGTGCGTTCGGCAGGTCGGCGCCCCAGGAGGTGAGATCGACGCCGGTGAGCACGATTTCATGGTGTCCGGTGGCAACCAGCCGCTTCACCTGGTCGACCACTTCACCAGCAGGCACGGAGCGTGAGTTACCGCGGCCATAGGGAATGATGCAGAAGGTGCAGCGGTGATCGCAACCGGTCTGGACCTGCACGAAGGCGCGGGCGCGGCCATCGAGGCCATCGACCAGATGCGCCGCCGTCTCGCGCACCGACATGATGTCGTTGACCTGCACGCGTGGCGCATCCGCGAGCATGCCAAGCCCGGTGAAGGTCTCGGCCTTCATCTTCTCTGCATTGCCGATCACGCGGGAGACTTCGGGCATGGCGGCAAAGGACGCTGGGTCAATCTGCGCCGCGCAGCCGGTGACGATGATGGCGGCTGCAGGGCGCTCGCGCCGCGCGCGACGGATCGTCTGACGCGCCTGGCGTACGGCCTCGGCGGTGACCGCGCAGGTGTTGACGATGATGGCGTCCGACAGGCCTGCGGCCTCGGCGTGGCCACGCATCACCTCTGATTCATAGGCGTTCAGCCGGCATCCCAGTGTGAGGATGTCGACAGAGGAATTCGCGATTGTGGGGGCACCGTCGGCCATGGCGGGGACATAGGCCGACAGGTCGCGGTTGTCACGCGCCCAGGGTCACCCGGTCAGGCTTTGGCCGGAACCGGATCGCCGATGCCGCCAAGCTTGTTGAGGAGCTGGGCCAGCTGCAGCGCTTCAGCCTCGCCGATACGCTTCATCGCCTCCTCCATCGCAGGTGCGTAGACGGCCCACATCCGTTTACGCATCTCGCAGCCTTCGGCCGTGGGCTCCAGCAGGTGGCCGCGCCTGTCTTCCGGGCAGGCCATGCGTCTCACCAGCCCTTCCTCTTCCAGGCGGTCGACCAGCCGCGAAAGCTGGTAGGGCAGGATGAAAAGCGGGATGGCCAGGTCTTTCGGCCGGGTCGGCCTGGCGGCGCGCTCAAGCTCCCACAGCACGCTGTACCACGTGATGTCGGGGAGCTTCGCGTTCTTGAGGGCCAGCGACACGTCTTCGCGGATCGCCTGCGACACCCGCCCAAGCGCAATCCACGCCCGCTGGATGGGATCTGAAGGAATTCTGGCAGGTCCCGTTGGCTGAGTTCGTTGCGTTCGCAACAAAACCTCCTATGTTGCAATTGCAACAAAGAGTGGGGCTCGGCCTTTAGCAATAGCCGAACCGGAGAATTCCCAAGCCCCCAGCCCCAGCAGGACACTGACATCACCCCCTGCAATCGCGGCAATGCCGACCATACCAGCCGCGCTGCGCAGCTGCATCGCGGCAGCTGGCGCATGGCGTGAGACCCGGGCGTGAACGCCAGGCGGCAGGCTCACACGCAAGGCCGCAGCCAGAACCAGACGCAACAGGCCCCCGGCCCTGCCTGACAAAGTGCCGTTATCACAGAAGTCGCGCCCCGGAGCGGCGGATCATGACGTTGTAATGGGTGTTCCGGGGTCGCTGAACCGACATCGTCAGGTCAGGCGGTCTGCGTTTTTCCTTCGCCCGTCATCATCGCCAGCGTCTTCGTCCTCAAGCACATGTTCGCAACGCGCTTCCTCCAGATACCGCGTGCCGGGGTCAGCGAAGCCGAAGCCAGTGAGAATGTCCCCGCCGCCGCTCTTCGATTTCACCTTGCGCCAGTAGACCCAGCCGCGCGCCTCCATCCAGAGAAAGAGGCGGTCGAGCGCGATCAGCGCGATGGCGATGCCGGCGATCCAGAGTGCGATGTCGGGCATGCGGCGCCTCCCATCCGCAAAGATAGGAGGCGCCAGAATGTTTCGCTAGGCTTTCGCGCCAAGCGGCAGTTTCGCGTAGGTCTTGCCGGTGGCGGCGAGCAACGCGTTGGCGACGGCTGGGCCAATCGGCGGGACACCGGGCTCGCCCACGCCCGTCGGCGGTTCGCTCGAGGGCACGATGAACACCTCGACCTTCGGCATCTGCGCCATGCGCATCACGCCATAGTCGAAGAAGTTCGTCTGCACCGGCGCACCGTCCTGCAGCGTGACGGCCTCGCCGAGAATGGCCGACAGGCCATAGCCGATGCCGCCCTCCATCTGCGCGCGCACGATGTCGGGGTTGATGACGATGCCGCAGTCGACGGCGCAGACAACGCGATCGACGTGGAACGTGCCATCGTCCCTGACCGAGACTTCAGCCACCTCCGCCACATAGGACGAGAAGGAATGGTGCACGGCGATGCCGCGGAATTTTCCGGCTGGCAGGGGCGTGTCCCAGCCGGCTTTTTCAGCGGCAAGGTTCAAGACCCCGAGCAGGCGCGGATGCGCGGCGAGAAGTTCGCGGCGGTAGGCCACCGGATCCCTGCCAAGCTTCCTCGCCGCAACGTCGAAGAAGTGCTCCTTGGCGTAGGCGGTATGGGTATGACCCACCGAGCGCCACCAGAGCACGCTCACCGGCGAGGTCGGCCAGTGAACGTCGGCGGTGATGTTGGAAATCGCATAGGG
>JBMOGP010000103.1:0-7372 GCA_049318285.1 Hyphomonadaceae bacterium | reverse complement strand
GTGCGCGCAGCAGTCGGCAGGAAAGCGCGCCACGCTTCGGACAGCTTCTGCTGGAAGCCGGCGGGACCCCAGTCAGTGATGCGCTTGCGCACCACATCCGGCGCGAAGAACATCTTGGGCGCGGGGCCTGTGAGTGGTTGGCCCGGTCGCATTGCGTCCCAGTGTGTCGCACCGACTGAGCAGCTGTATCTCAGGTTGTCCGCAAACTTCGCATGCACTGCCGCCTGCACGCTCGCATTGCCGGCGATGTCGATGAAGACAGACGGCACGGCACCGTCCATCTGCGCAACGTCGGCATACGGGATGACCTCGTCATAGAAGCCGAGCTGCTTCGTATAGGCGACGTTCGACGGCGAGGTGAGGCCGATCACCCTTACGTCTCCGCGCGCCTTGATCAGCTGGGCTGCGGCATACGCCGTCTTTGCCGAAGCGCTGGAAAAGATCACCTGCTTCGCGCCGAAACATCCTGCGTCGGCGATGAAGTCGTCGATCAGGAAGGATGTGGTGAACAGCGGGCGGAACAGCACCTGCAGCGCCTCGGTGTCCGGTGCATAGAGCGGATCGCCCGCGTTGAGCACATAGCTGTTGTAGACCGGTGCAAGGCCAGTGCGATGCGGCGCGGTCTCGGCAAAGCCGCCGTGCTTGCGCTCGCCGGGTGCCAGCGTGAAGGTGTCGGACATCGGCAGGTAGCCATAGACGCGCTCGCCGACGGCAACTGATGGCGAGCGGCTTTCGATCGCCGTCGCAAAGCCCCAGACGGGAACACGCCCCCAGCCATCCTCATCGGTCGGGAAGAAACTCCAGTATTTGAGGAAGTCGCCCATCGCGCCGTAAGTGACGTTATTGGCTGTCAGCGAGAACAGGTCCACGCGCATGCGCGCCTCGCCCTCGGCCAGCGGCACGAGCGGTTTGTCGGCAAGTTTCGATTCCGCCAGCGCGCTCTTTTTGATCAGCAGGTCCATCACGATCCCTCCTCGGCTGCGCCTCGCATAACATGTGATCGTGCTGACGGCACGCCGCCAGGCAGGATCAGCGAACCACCTTGATCTGGATCAACGCCGTGCCGGGCCGTTGCGGGCGGACTGGGGCTTCCCAGGAGCGGGCTGCAGCCGGCCAGAGACACCCGTGACCAGAGACAGGAGGACGCTCGTGATGAGGACAGAAATGAAAAGGACAGGCGCCGCAATCGCTTTGGCCGCTGCCAGCATGGCGGTCGCCTGCCAGGCCGCACTGGCTGAACCGCCGACACCTGGCGGGCCTCGTGCTTCGGCAGTGGTCGAGAACTTCACCCTCAGCGACCACGCAGGGACACCGCATGAACTTCGCAGCCTTATCGACGCCCCCGCCATTGTGATCGTCGCTCAGGTGAACGGAGACCCGGTTTCCAGGGACGCTGTGCAGTCGCTTGAATCCGTCAAATCGATCTTCCGCACCGCAGCGTATTTCCTGCTGAACTCCAGCTCCGTGGACACCAGCGCGACGATCGCGGCGGAGGCAAAGGCGTTGGGCAGCACGATACCCATTCTCGACGATGAGTCGCAGGCGGTTGGTCGCGACCTCGGATTCACCCAGACGGGCGAGGCCATCATCATCGATCCTGCAGGATGGAAGATCATCTATCGTGGTCCGGCAAGCGCGCTGGCCGCGAAAGAACCTGACGCCCGCTATCTGCTGTTCAATGCCCTGGTCCACGCGGTTGGGCACAGACCGATCGAGGAACCCAATGTCGCCGTGCAGGGCGCCAGGCTGGATATCTCCGCACGCGACTAAGGCTGTCAGCGGATTCCCTTGTCACCGGACCGCACTGCTCAGTCGCACAGCAGCAGGCGGTCCAGCGGCGGGGAGCCCGCGCCATGCGTCACCAGCAGGACGCTCACGAAGACCAGGATCACAGGACCAGTTCTTTGATGTCGTCTGCCGTCAGCCTGATGTTCACGGCAGACATCAGCTCGTTCAACTGCGCCACGCTCGTGGCCGAGGCGATGGGCGCCGCGATGCTCGGCCGCGCCATCAGCCAGGCGAGCGCGACCTGCGCCAGGGTCGCGTTTTGCCGGGCAGCGACGACATCCATCGCGGCAAGCAGCGCTGGACCGCGCCCCTGAAGGAGATCCTTCATGCGGCCGCCGCGGGCAGACTTCTTCAGATCGGCCTCGGTCCGGTACTTGCCGGTCAGGAAACCGCTCGCCAAGGCGAAGTAAGGAATGACGCCGAGATTCTCACTGACGCAGATGTCTTCCAGCGCGCCCTCATACTGGTCGCGCACCAGCAGATTGTAGTGCGGCTGGAGCACGCTGTAGCGTCCGTGGATCTTGCCATCGCCCGCTTCCATGGCCTCTGTCAGCCCGTCGGCATCGTAATTCGAACCGCCGATCGCGCGGACCTTTCCCTGCTCGATCAGGCGCTCGTACGCCTCCAGCGTTTCTGCGATGGGCGTGTCCTTGTCCGGAAAGTGCGAGAAATAGAGATCGATGTGGTCGGTTTGCAGACGCTTCAACGACGCCTCGCAGGCGCTCTGGATATAGGCCGCCTTGAGCCCCTTGCCGGCGGGCATCTCGCTGCCGACCTTGGTGATCAGCACGACCTTGTCGCGATTACCTCGCGCCTTCATCCACTCGCCGATGACGGTTTCAGATTCACCACCCTGATGCCCAGGCGCCCAGCGCGAATAGACGTCAGCGGTATCGATGGCGTTGAAGCCGGCGCCGACGAAGGCGTCGAGCACGGCGAAGGACGCATCCTTGTCCGCGGTCCAGCCGAAGACGTTGCCGCCGAGGACGAGTGGCGCAATCTCAAGGCCTGAGTTTCCAAGCTTGCGTTTGTGCATCGGGGTCTCCGGATGGGGAAACATCATGCGATGGCGAGCCTGTGCTCACAAGCGCTGTTCAGCCGCTCGCTGAGCCGTTGAGGACGATGGAACCATAGATGCCCCACATCGCGACAACAATCAGCGTCGTAATGAACACCCAGCGAAAGCGCTTGACCACCTCCACCGCAACCGACGGCCCATAGCTGAGCGAAAGCAGAAACAGCACCAGGAACAAGCCGCCGACCCAGATCCGTATCGGCAGTGTCACCCAGTCTGGATTGCGGAAGATGAAATCCGTGACGGGCAGGTTCATGGCCCGATCACATCATTCGTCGGCGTAGATGGCCACCTCGCGAGCGCCGTTCGCGTCGGCGTGGCCGCGGAACATGCCTTCGGTGTTCATGCTGAGCGCAATTGAGCCTTCACGATCCAGCACGATGACGCCGCCCGTGCCGCCGAGCGCTTTCACCTCCTCGAGCGTCGCATTCGCGGCTTCCTCAGCAGCCATGCCCTGCATCGCCACACGCGCGCAGATCATGCGTGCGACACTGACGCGGATGAAGTATTCGCCATCGCCTGTGGCCGAGACGGCGCAGGAGGCGTTGTCGGCATAGGTGCCCGCGCCGATGATGGGCGCATCGCCCACACGGCCAGGCGGCTTGGCGTTCATGCCGCCGGTCGACGTGGCGGCCGCAAGGTTGCCGGCCCGATCCATCGCGACAGCGCCCACCGTGCCGAAGCGGTCCATCGGGACAAACGTACCCGCCATCGCGCGGCGCAAGGCTTCCTGCCGGCGCGGGGTTATGAAGTATTCCGGCGGCACGATCTCCAGCCCCGCCGCCTTTGCCATCTCGTCCACGTCCGGCCCCGCGAACATGACGCGGCCGCTCTTGTCCATCACATGGCGTGCCGCGCGGATGGGGTTTTTCACCGTACGCACCTGGGCCACGGCGCCAGCGCGACGATCACGACCGTCCATGATGGATGCGTCGAGCTCCGCCACCCCCTCGCGCGTAAGCACCGCGCCACGGCCCGCGTTGAAGTTGGGGTTGTCCTCCAGCACGATCACAGCCGCCTGCACCGCATCGACCGCCGCACCGCCGCTCGCCAGCACGCGCGAGCCGGCTTCCAGCGCAGCGTTGAGGCCGGCGCGATACTCCGCATCCAGCTCCGGCGTCATCTCGGCGCGCCGCATGACACCGGCGCCGCCATGGATCAGCAGCGTCCATTCGGGCTTGGCCACAGGCGTCTCCATTGTCGTGCAGGCTGTTGCGAAGAGGGAAATGAGACCGACGACCAAAGCGCGCATGTTGAAACCCATCACCCGGCAGCCTTCAGCTGCACCAGCGCATCGCCGAGCTTTACCACAGCGGCCTCCGCCGTGGCGCGACGCTCGTGCTGTTCATCAACCACTTCCGGCGGCGCCTTGGCGACGAACTGCTCGTTCGACAGCTTCTTGTCGATGCCCGCTATCTCGCCTTTCAGGCGCGCGATCTCCTTTTCGAGGCGCGCGATCTCGGCCTTGAGATCGATAAGCGCGGCCACGTCGAGACAGGCGGTCGATTCAACGAGAACGATGCGGACGGCGCCCTTGGGCGGCTCGGCCGCAAGTTGCACGGACTCGAGACGCGCGAGGCGTTCGATCAGCGTCTGGTATGTCGCGAGCAGCTGCTGCGTCTCGGCGCACGCGCCCACCAGCGTCATCGGCACCTTGGCGCCCGCGGGCACGTTGAGGTCCGAGCGTGTCGAGCGGATCGAGGTGATCAGGCGGATCACCCATTCGACTTCGGCGTTCGCCTTCGCGTCGATCAGCGATTCATCGAGTACAGGCCATGGCTGCGAGATCAGCAGGCCATTGCGGGAGATCGGCTTACCGAATTCCTGGAACAGCTCTTCGGTGATATATGGCATGAACGGATGGAGAAGGTGAACGATCTGGTCGAGCGCCCACGCCGCCGTTGCGCGTGTTTCGGTTTTCGTTGCTTCGTCCGAGCCTAGGAAGATCGGCTTGGTGAGCTCGATGTACCAGTCACAAAACACGTTCCAGACATAACCATAGATGGCGCCCGCCGCCTCGTTGAAGCGGTAGGCGGCAATGCCCTGCTCCACCGCCTTGGTCGTGCGCACAGCTTCGGAGACGATCCACTTGTTCAGCGTGTGTTTCACGGATGAGGGATCAAACCCGTCGACAAGCGCGCAGCCATTCATCTGCGCGAACTTCGTGGCGTTCCACAGCTTGGTCGAGAAGTTGCGATAGCCTTCGACGCGCTGCTTCGCCAGCTTGATGTCGCGCCCCTGCGCCGCCATCGCCGCCAGCGTCATGCGCAGCGCGTCGGCGCCGAACTCGTCCACCAGCTCGAGCGGATCGATGGCGTTGCCGAGGGACTTCGACATCTTCCGGCCCTTCTCGTCACGGACGAGCGCGTGGATGTAGACGTCCTTGAACGGAACCTCGCCCATGAAGTGGATGCCCTGCATCATCATGCGGGCGACCCAGAAGAAGATGATGTCGAACGCCGTGACGAGTACCGCGCCGGGATAGAAGCCCTCGACTGTCGGGTCACGCTCCGGCCAGCCCTGGGTCGAGAATGGCCACAATGCTGAGGAGAACCACGTGTCGAGGACGTCTTCGTCCTGCCAGAGGCGGACATGCTGGTCGTGATCGCCCGACAGCATCTGTTGGCGCGCAGCATCGCGATCGGCAGCCAGTTCGATCTTGCGGTCGCCATAGTAGGCCCGCGCCTGCTCCAGCGCTTCTTCCTCGGTGAAGGCGACAAAGAATCTTGGCGTCAGGTCTCCGAGCGAGTCGATCGCCGCAGCGTAGCCACCATTGCCATCCGGCTCAGTCGTCAGCGCAGGACCATACCATGCCGGAATGCGATGCCCCCACCAGAGCTGGCGGCTGACGCACCAGGGCTCGATGTTGCGCATCCACTCGTAATACGTCTTCGACCAGTTCTCGGGCACGAACTTCGTCTGGCCGCTCTCGACGGCGGCAATCGCCGGCTTCGCAAGGGTTGCTGCGTCTACATACCACTGGTCCGTCAGATAGGGCTCGATGACGACCTGGCTGCGGTCGCCGAAGGGCTGCATGATCAGCTTGTCCTCGATCTGTAACAGGCAGCCTTCCGCATCGATATCGGCGACGATCATCTTGCGTGCGGCGAACCGCTCCTGCCCGCGGTATCTCTCCGGCACGTTGTCGTTGAGATGCGCCGTGTCGGTGAAGATGTTGATCATCTCCAGTCCGTTGCGCTTGCCCACCTGATAGTCGTTGAAGTCGTGCGCCGGTGTGATCTTCACGGCGCCCGAGCCCTGCGCAGGATCGGCATGCTCATCAGCCACGATCGGAATAAGGCGGCCGACCAGTGGCAGCTTCACCATCTTGCCGATAAGCGACCTGTAGCGCTCGTCATCCGGATGCACGGCGACGCCAGTGTCGCCAAGCATCGTCTCCGGCCGGGTCGTGGCGACGACGATGTAGTCGCGCTCCTCGAACACAACCGGCTTGCCCAGTTCGTCGAACTGCGTCGGGTATTGATAGGTCGCGCCGTCGGCCAGCGGATACTTGAAGTGCCAGAAATGGCCCTTCACTTCGCGGTTCTCCACTTCGAGATCCGAGATTGCAGTCTGGAAATGCGGGTCCCAGTTCACCAGCCGCTTGTCGCGATAGATCAGGCCCTCGCGGAACAGCTCGACGAACACTTTCGTGACCGCCTTGTTGAGCCCATCGTCAAGCGTGAAGCGCTCGCGGCTCCAGTCACAGCTGGCGCCGAGGCGCTTCAGCTGGTTGGTGATCGACCCGCCGGACTTCTCTTTCCACTGCCAAACGCGCTCGACGAACCTGTCGCGTCCGAGGTCGCGTCGCCCGACATTACCTTCCTGCGCCAGCTGGCGCTCGACGACCATCTGCGTCGCGATGCCGGCGTGATCCGTGCCGGGCTGCCACAGCGTCTTGTAGCCGCGCATGCGGTGATAACGGATCAGCACATCCTGGAGTGTGTTGTTGAGCGCGTGCCCCATGTGCAGGACGCCGGTCACGTTCGGGGGCGGTATCACGATGGCATAGGGCTCGCCCTCGCCGGAAGGCTTGAACGCACCAGAGCTTTCCCAGCCCTCATAGAGGCGGGGTTCTGCGGATTTGTGGTCGAAACGATCGTCAATCATGCCCTGCGGATAACGCGGGGCGGCAGGGTTGTCATCAGGCTGGCGCCTACCCGGCTTCGCTGCAACAGCGACCAAAACGCAAAAGGCGCACCAGTTAAGGTGCGCCCTGTGGCGTAAGCTTGTTGGGTCAGTCCGACGTCCTTGTATGCCGCCGATGCGGCCTGTTCCCCGCGGCTCCTAGCGAGCCATGCGGCGGATGCGATCGATCTCCTTTGCAACTTCGGCCTCGACGATCGCCGACAGGTTGGCGTCCAGCCACTCCTTCAGCATTGGCTTCAACAGTTCGCGCACGACATCGTCCAGCGTCGCTCCGGAGGTGACGAGCATGGAACCCATGAGTTTGGACAGCGAACCGGCGGCCTGGTGGGCGACGGGTTTGCTGGTGAGCGTTTCCTGACT
>JBMOGP010000102.1:0-7420 GCA_049318285.1 Hyphomonadaceae bacterium | reverse complement strand
GATGGTGACGTCGGAGGCAAAGTCGGGGCTAGTGTTGGAGGGGTCGTTTGCCGGGACGGACGCAAAGGGCGGGCCGACGTGCGCGACGGTGAAGGTTGAGTGGAAGGTCATGAACAAGTGATCGAACTCTATCGCGGCAGCATCAACACCTGGGAATGCGACGAGATGGGGCACATGAATGTGCGCTTCTACGTCGCCAAGGCGATGGAGGGGCTGGCGGAGCTGTCTCACATTGTCGGGCTGGGCCATGCGTTCCGGGCCAATGCGCAATCGACGCTACGGCCGCGCGACCAGCACATACGCTTCATGAAGGAGGCGCATGCGGGCGCGCCTTTCACGATGATGGGGTGCTTGCTGGAGGTGAGCGATACTTCGGCGCTTCTGTACCAGCAGATCACACATCAATCCGGCGAGCCATGCGCGGCGATCCGGACATGGGTGGATCATGTGGATGTGGACACGGGCGCGCCGTTCGCGTGGACGGATGATGCGCGGCGTCGCATGCAAGCAATGACGGATGTTGCGCCGGACGCTTGCGCGCCGCGGTCGATCGACCTTGGCGTGGCGCCGCGCAAGACCGCAACGATGGCGGATGCGGATGCGATTGGCGCGCCGGTGATCGGGCGTGGCGTGGTGCTGCCGCAACAGATCGACCTGACCGGCCGCATGATGCCGGAGTTCTTCATCGGGCGGGTGTCGGACTCGGTGGGGCATCTGCTAAGGCCGTGGCGCGAGAAAGTTGGCCGCGAGGCCGAGGCGCGTGGCGAGACGGCAAAGCTGGGCGGGGCTGTGCTGGAATACCGGCTGGCCTATCGGCGCTGGCCGAGAGCGGGCGATCGCTTCGTGATCCGCTCGGCGCGGGGCTTCCAGAAGGAGAAGACGCATTCCTTCGTGCACTGGCTGATCGATCCCGACTCGGGCGAGGCATGGTGCACGACGGAAGCGGTCGCGGTTGTGCTGAATCTCGCGACGCGGAAGATCATGCCGGCGACGGCGGAGCTGCAGGCGTCCTTGAGAGAGGTGGCGCCGGAGGGGTTATCGGTCTGAGCCCTATTCCAGCGGCGGTTTCCTCTTGTTGATCATGTTGCGGATCGTCAGGCCGACGCCGGCGATGAGCAGGCTGATCAGGACGAACAGTAGCAGCTTCATGCGGAGGCCTCCTGTTGAAGTTTCAGCTGCCTGACAGCGGCCAGCCGTTTTCCTTGGCTTTCTTCTTCATGTTCGCGAGGCCGGTGCGGATGAGCTTCTCGAAGGCCGCCATGTCCACGTCGGCGAGCTTGTTGATGTAGATGCAGGCCTTGGCCTTCTTGTGCTTGCCGAGCGTCTTGAGGATGGCCTGGCATTCCGGCTGGTCTGCATACATGCCGCTGTAGATCGAGAGCGCAGCGCCGCGCGGACTGAAGCCGACGACGGGAGCGTCGCCGGAATGGTCGCTGTCGTATGTGTATGTGTATGTGTAGGACCGTAGCCGATGATGGTCGGCCCCCACATCTTCGGATTCCAGCCGGTGACTTTCTCATAGACCTTGAGAAGCGTTTCGGCATCCGCGCGGCGGGTGTGGTTCTCAACCGCGGCGACGTAGGCGGGGACGGACGAAGGCGTGGTGTGCGTCTTGGTCGCGGCTTTCTTCGAAGCCTTCTTCGGCGTGGCCTTCTTTGCCGTTGACGTCACCTTACCGCCCATGTCGGCCCGCTGTTCCGGTCGATGTCAGCATAGCCCATTGCGCTGGAGTGGTTGTAGTGCTTTTCGAGAGGCAGGCCGGTTAACCCGAATCCGGGCAGGCTGAGCCACCGAATCATCTGCGAGGCACGCATGACCGCCCCCATCGGCTCCAAGGCCAATCCGTCGAAATACGACCCCTATCCCAACCTGGCGGAGGACGAGCCCTACTTCGTCATTCGCGCGCATGACCTGCTCTCTTCTGCGCTCGTGGAACTGCATGCCTATATCGGCGCCGGACAGGCGGGGGCCGCGCACAACAAGCTGGCCGAGATCATGGCGCTGACATCGCAGAAGGCGCCGCGGCCGTCGGACTCGCCGAAGTATCGCGAGACGTTTGCGATCTCGGCCGCGATGGAGAAGTGGCGGAACGATCAGTAGGCGCGGCGACGTTCGTAAGGGCGCCCTACGTCCCCACTGTCATCCCGCCATCGACCACGACTTCCTCGCCTGTCATGTAGCCGCTGTCGTCGCTCGCAAGGAAGAGGACGACATTTGCGATGTCGTCCGGCCAACCCTTGCGACGCATGGGCACACGGAGTGCTGCGGCGGCGTCCAGGTCCATCGGCTCGTTGGAGCCGGGCACGACCTGGCTCCAGATTGGTGTTTCGATCAGGCCGGGGTGGACCGAGTTGCAGCGGATGCCGTCCTGCATCGTAGCGCATTCGAGCGCGACCGACTTCGTGAACAGCCGCACGGCGCCTTTCGAGGTGCAGTAGGCTGAGAGGTTTGGCGCGCCGCGCAGGCCGGCGATCGACGAGATGTTGATGATGGAGCCGCTATTGCCTTTCCGCATAAGCGGCAAGGCGGTTTTGACGCCGAGAAAGACCCCGTCGACATTCACCGCCATCTGGCGGCGCCAGTCCTCAAGCGAGAGTTCGTGGATCAGCCCGGCGACAGCGATGCCGGCATTGTTGACGAGGATGTCGAGGCGGCCTTCCTGCTTCTCGATGCTAGCGATGATATCGCGCCATTCGCTCTCGCTGGTGACGTCGAGCCGAATGAAACGCGCCTTGCCGCCGGACTTGCGGATGGCTACGGCGGCTTCCTCGCCATCCTGCACATCGGTCAGCACGACGCTCGCGCCCTCACGTGCAAGCACTTCCGCCGACGCGCGGCCAATGCCACTTGCAGCGCCAGTTACCAGCGCGACCTTGCCTGAGACACGACCCATCGTTTTCTCCCGTGATCATTCTTCGGGAGGCTCGTCCATTTGGCCGAGATTGTCATCCCGGAAGCGCGTGGCGCCATTCGGGATCTGTCGCGGGAGCTCCACAGCCGTAGAAAGCGTTCAGGCTGCCCGCCTCGACGCGGGGGGTATGACAAATCGAGCGTGCAGCCGATCAGTAGCTCTTCGGCAGGCCCAGCACGCGCTCGGAGATGTAGTTCAGGATCATCTCGCGGCTCACGGGGGCGATGCGGGCGATCATGGCTTCGCGCATGTAGCGTTCGACGTCGTACTCTTTCGCGTAGCCCATGCCGCCGTGCGCGAGGACGGCCGCCTCGCAGGCGTTGAAGCCGTATTCGGCGCCGAGGTATTTCGCGGCGTTGGCTTCGGCGCCGCATTCGAGACCCTGGTCGTACAGGCGTGCGGCTTTGTAGGTCAGAAGTTCAGCGGCGGAGAGTTCGGCCCAGCATTTGGCAAGCGGGTGGGCGACACCCTGATTCTGGCCAATGGGGCGGCCGAAGACGACGCGCTCCTTCGCATAGGTCGTCGCGCGTTCGAGAGCGGCGAAGCCGAGGCCGATGGCTTCGGCGGCGAACAGGACGCGTTCCGGGTTGAGGCCCTGCAGCAGGTATTTGAAGCCTTGACCCTCTTCGCCGATGAGCGATTCCTTTGGGATCTCGATGTTGTCAAAGTACAGCATGTTGCACTCGACGGCCTTGCGGCCCATCTTCGGGATCGGCTTTGCGTCGACGCCCTTCATGTCCATGTAAAACAACGACAGGCCCATATAGGGCTTGGCAACTTTTTCCTGCGGCGTGGTGCGTGCAATCAGGATGATCTTGTCGGCGCGCTGGGCGCCGGTCGTCCAGATCTTTCGGCCGTTGATGACGTAGCCGGAATTGGTGCGCTCAGCCTTCGTCTGCAGGCTGGAGGTGTCGAGGCCCGAGTTCGGCTCGGTGACGCCGAAACACATCTTCTGCTGGCCTGAGATGATCTTGGGCAGGAATTCCTGCTTCTGCTCGGACGTGCCGAATTTCTCGATCGGCTTTGCGCCGAAGATATTGAGATGGATCGACGAGCAGCCGGTGAAGCCGGCGCCGGAACGCGCAACGGCCTGCATCATGATGGAGGCTTCCATCAGGCCGAGGCCCGAGCCCCCGACCTCTTCCGGCATGGCGATGCCGAGCCAGCCGCCGTCTGCCATGGCCTTGGTGAAGGCTTCCGGCCACTCCCCTGTCTCGTCGGTCTTGCGCCAGTATTCTGCGTCGAACTGGGCGCACACGGCGGCGACGGCGTCGCGGATCGCTTCCTGATCTTCCGTCATGGGGGCGATGTTGTGCATGTGACTCTCCCGGGGCCTGTCCGCTCGCGTTGTAATGCTAGTTATCGAAGCCTTTGCCGGAGGGCGAGTGCGGCGCCGCGTCCGGGTTGTCAAACCGGGTTGGGTCAAACGCGGCCGCCAACGGGCTCACTTTCCCGTCAATCACCTGATCGGCCACGATGTCCGCCGTGGCCGGAGCGAAGAGCACACCATTCCGATAGTGGCCGAGCGCAGCGAAGACGCCGGGGATTGCAGTCTGGCCGATCAGAGGCTGATCGTCAGGACTGCCGGGACGCACGCCGGCCCAGGCGGTAATCTCAGAAGCGTCGGCAAGCGCAGGTACGAGTGCAGCGGCAAGGGCGCGGAGCTGGGTGATGGCCTCGCGGTCGACCTCAGTGTCAGCGCGGTTTCTCTCCGTGGTAGCGCCCACGAGGATCCAGCGCGATTTCGGGGCAATGTACACATCGCGCGTGTGGATGACGTGGCGGGGACCCTGTTCGATCGGGGCGATCGCGAGGATGTGACCCTTCACGGGCACGGGCGCAGGCAGACCGGGCGACAGCCGCGCGCCGCGGGGGCCGACGAACGCTGGCGCGGGCTGGGCGCCGTTGGCGATGACCACGCGGTCATAGCGTTCGCCATCGGGCATCAGGAAATGCTGGCCGGCTGTGATGCGATCGACCTGACGGCCAAAGCGCAGCCCGACGCCAGTGCGGTTGAGCGCTGCACCGAGGCGCTGGAGCACGAGCACCGGATCGACCTGCTGATCGTCGGGCAGCCAGAGGCCGGCGAGCAGGTCTGGCGCGAGCGCGGGCTCGCGGACGGCGAGGTCCCTGAGCGACAGGGTAAGCGCAGGAACGTTGCGCGCCTGACAGGCGGCGGTGAGGCTTGTGATCCATTCCGCCTCGCCGGGCGTGCGGGCGACAACCAGCGCGCCTTCGCGGGAGTATTCGACGGGCCCACCGCCAAGGCGCTCGAGGCGGGCGGCATGATCCGGCCACAACTGGCCGGCATGTCGTGCCAACGCAGCGAGCGCGCGCTGGTCATGCTCGGCGGCCCACTCGAAAGCGGCGCCGAGCATGCCGGCTGCGCGGATAGAAACTCCTCCGCCAATTTCGATGCCGCGGTCGTACACCGCCACATCCGCGCCGCGGCTGCGCAGTTCGAGCGCGATGCTCAGTCCGACAACGCCTGCGCCGATAATTGCGACGCGCAAGGCTGGCTTTCCGGTGGGCGGCGAGGCGGACATGGCGCCTCTATACTGGCGTCAGCGCGAACAGCCAGAGTGAGTTTCAGCCCTGCGCCGAGACGGCGTCGGACGGCAGCGCACGCTGGCGCTCGGAGCGCCAGAAGATAAGGAAACGGGCGGCGTGGTCGCGGTCCTGGAAAACCAGCTTGCGACGCATCTCGCCGCCGGAGAACTCGCTCTTGACCATGATATGAGGTGCGTCGCTTTGTTCGCCGGAGAGACCGGATTCAGAAGCCCACACGGCGAAGGCGTCGATCGCGTTCATCAGGCGCGAGGGATCTCGGCTTTCTGCCGCGCCCATGAAGACGACGACTTCAGACATCACCACCCCCGAAGCCGCTACCCAGCCGGGCAGCTACATCAACCCACAAGCCCAGCAAGAGCCGCGCCATTCCTCCGGCGTCTGCACTTTCGCTGCACTGCAACACTTCGCTAACCTAGACGTGCATTACACAAATGCAACCGTCTAACGACCAGATTTAATGATCTGCGCTCGGAGCATCTCCCGCGGTCTTCAAGGGTTAATTCGGCTGCGGGCGATCTCATCCGCGACACGGTTGGCCGCACTGTCTTCGCGCTGGGCCTGGTCGAGGACGTCGCCAAGGGTCTGCATCAGTCGCTGGAGCTTTGCCTCAACCCAGGCGGGGTCGTAGGCGCCAGAGATTTCGGAGGCGACGTTGATGATTCCCCCGCCATTGATGACGTAGTCGGGCGCGTAGACGATGCCCATCTCGCGAAGGCGATCGCCCGTTTCGGGCGTGGCGAGCTGGTTGTTCGCGCCGCCAGCGACGACGCGGACGCGCAGGCGCGGCAGCGTATCAGGGTTGATGATCGCACCGAGGGCGTTCGGTGAGAAGATATCCGCGGCGACCTCATAGATTCGGCCGGGGCGACGATTTGCGCGCCGGTTGTGTGCGCGACCTGGTGGAGTGCTTCGGCGTTCAAGTCGGTGATGACGAGGTTCGCGCCTGCTTTGGCCAGATGACCGCAAAGATAACTGCCGACATGACCCAAGCCCTGTACCGCGATGGTGCGGCTGGAGAGGTCATCCGTCCCGAGGGCGCGCAGGGTGGCGGCCTTGCCGGTGTAGAGACCCGAGACGAACTTCGTCTTTTCTGCGGCGAAGGCCATGTCCTGCACGGAGACACCGACGTCTTCGGCCGACCAGTATCTCCCGTTGAGCGAGTTGATGGCGCGGCCCAGGGCACGGAACAGATCGGGGGTCTTGTCGGTTCGCGAATTGCCCCAGATCACCGCCTTGCCACCGCCGAGCGGCAGGTCGGCCATGGCGTTCTTGTAACTCATGCCTTGGGAGAGGCGCAGCGCGTCGATGAGAGCGTCATCCGCGGTGGCGTAGTTCCACATGCGGCAACCGCCAGCGGCGGGACCCAGCGCCGTGGAGTGAAGCGCTATGATGGCGCGCAGGCCGGTCTTCACATCAAAGAAGTGGTGGACACACTCGTGGCCGGCGAAGGCGGGCTTGTCGAACATCGGTCACTGCGGAGCGCGCTGAAGGGACCAGCGCCAGCGCAGTTTGGCGCGCGTATAGCCCCAAGTCCGGGTGGGGTGAATATCGTGGCGGATCATGAAATTGCGTGTCGCAGGGCAATCAGCGCCGCCAGCGGCCATGGCTTTGCCAGTCAGCAGGGAAGTCGCGCCAGGGGGACCTACTGCGAGGACCCAGCCTTCCCGGCCGCTGCCTCCGCCTGGCGCATGACACGCAGGAAATTGCCGCCCCATATCTTCTTGATGTCCTCCGCCGAGTAGCCGCGACCAACCAGCCCAAGCGTCACAGCGAAAGAGGCGCTCGCGTCGTCGTACCCTTCAATGCCGCTGCCGTGATTGAAGTCAGTGCCGATGCCGACATGGTCGACGCCGATGCGCTTCACGATGTAGTCGATATGATCGATCATCGTGTCGATCGTTGCGGGCCCAAGCGCCTCGCGGATCGACGTCGTGAACG
>JBMOGP010000101.1:0-7426 GCA_049318285.1 Hyphomonadaceae bacterium | reverse complement strand
TCCTGCTCGAAGGCGACCACAAACACTTCCAGCTTCATGCCGGCCACTTGCTGCGTCTCGACGCCTGTCACACGGCCGACACCGTGAGCGGGGTAGACAACGTGCTGTCCAACGTTGAAGAGTCCTTCGACGACTTTTGCCGGCTGCTTCTTCGTCATGCTTCGATCACCTCAATGTACTCGCAAATATTGTCACGCTCTCGGTTGCGCCCACCCAAAGGGTGTGCGGCATGGGAGTGTGACCTGATGCGTTTCTGGTAGCGCCCGTCGGCGAAACCAGACGCTTAGCACAATTGTAAGAAATTTCAACTCGTTGCTGCAGCGTGTCGACCTGCAAATACGCCGTTTCCGCACACGCTCGCGGCTTTTCGCCTCAGCTTCCGGTACCGGGTTTGGGCGAAAAAAGCGTTTCCAGCTTGCCCTTTACCTTAGCGTAATCATCGGCGTCGACGGGCGGCGTCCCTTTTGCGGTAATGTTTGGCCAGATCTTCGCGTAATCGGTGTTGATCTTGAGCCATTTGCCGTCGGCATCGTCCTCGGTATCGGGGACAATGGCCTCGACCGGGCACTCCGGCTGGCAGACCCCGCAGTCGATGCATTCTTCCGGATGGATAACGAGGAAGTTCTCGCCTTCATAGAAGCAGTCCACCGGACAGACTTCGATGCAGTCCATGTATTTGCATCGGATGCAGGCGTCGGTGACGATGTAGGTCATGGGTCTTCGTTGGCTTACTGAGGGCGTCTCGGGATCGAGCCGCGATGTGTGGCCTTGCGCCGATAAAGTCAATTGAACCCAGCCATCAGGGTGGCTGAACCACGCCTGCCGCGCCATGGCCGCCGAAGATGGCCAGCCAGGCGATCACGATGCCCCAGTGAATGACCACCCCGGGCCAGATCGACCCGGAGCGGATGCGGGTTAGGGTGCAGGCGAGGCCGAGGCAGGCGACCACCATCAGGAAGCCGGGCCGAAGGAATTCAGGACGGCCGAAGGGAAGGTTCAGCCAGACCTGCAGCGGATGCCAGAGGACAAAGGCCACAAAGGACGCAATGGCGACGGCCGGCGCGCCGCGCGGGAGCCAGCTGCGAAATGCGAGTTCCTCCAGCAGCGCCGGCGTCATGAACGCCGAAATCCAGATCCCCATTAGCTGGCCGCGTGGCATCGGATCGAGCGTCAGCACGCCTGCGCTGGCCGCCCAGGCCCCGGCGAACAGGACCAGCAGGAACAACACGAGCGCTTCAAGCGCTGCGCGGATGTCCGGCAGCCGGCGGAGCGAGGCCAGCGTCTGGCGCATGGGCGAAGAGGGCTCTGGCGATGATGATCCAGGCCCCGGGGCACCAAGCGGTGTGGTCGGTTCTGTCACGCAGGCCCTCTTGCAGGGGTCAATGGTGTCGGGTCAGCGCCCCATCCCTTAACAACTAGACGAGGGCTTCATAGCACAGCGCCGCTTCTGCGGGCGGGCCCCTGCGTTCGGGCAGTGAAATAATCCGCACCAGTTTCGCCCCGGATGGCGCGGTGAACGACAGCACGTCACCGGCTTCGACAGCCGTGGCCGGCTTGTCGATGCGGCGGACCTGGCCGTCGCGTTCGATGCGCGCGCCCTTTGCCTCGATGGCTTCTGTGGCGGAGGTGCGCGCCTTGAAGAAGCGCGTGCGCCACAAAAAGACATCGATACGCATCCGTTCTTCGCTCATGAGGCCGCCTTTGGCGCATGGGCGGTCTGCGGACGTCTCGGCCTGCGGCGGCGGCGCTGCGGCGCGCGGGCCGGCTGGGCGATGATCAGCTCTGCGAGCACCGCAAAGGGTCCGGTCGGCGGCGGCTGAGGACGCGCGGGCCGTTCGGGCTGACGTATCTGGCGCTGGGCCGGGAAGCGCCAGAGCTTCGCGGCGCCCGTGTCCTTGTCCTTCTCCGCGGGCTTGAGGCCGAGGGCGCGGAGGATGGCGGGGAAGTCCGCGGTCGGGCAGCCGACCTGGGCTGCGAGTTCGGGCGGCACGGCAAAGGCAGAGGCCTCGGATGCCCTGCGGATCTGGGAGATGGCCGATGCGAGGCGCTCGGTGAGGTCGGCGCGCACCGCGCGCGGACCGAGGCGAATATAGCCCGCCGTGTTGAGCAGGGCGTCGGTCCAGGCGCTGTCCTTCAGCGGGAAGGAGGATTGCGTGGGAGTGCCGGGCGCACGCTTGCCGGAATGCAGAGCGCGCAGGGCGAGGGCGAGGCGGGCGGCGGAAGGTTTCAGCAGGCCCGGCAGCCAGGTCGCGATCCGTCCGGTCTTTATGCCTGCGGCGTTGAGCGCGGCGCGATCGTCGGCCGATAGTTCGAAGGCGTGGGCGCCGTGGCGGCGGTCAAATGCGGCCCCGGTTTCGAGCAGCTGGTAGGCCGCGCCGCGCGCGCCGCCGCGCAGGGTGGCGCCGTCGAGCACGGTGCGAAGATCGTGCAGTGCCGGCAGCGTCGCCCGCGAGTGAGCGACGAACCAGCTGGCCAGGCGGGAGAGGGCGCTTTCGCGGCCGCCCGTGCTGGCGTCGCGCGCGCCGATCAGCTCGAGCGTTGGCGAATGCCATTCCGTGGCTGCGACAAGCTTTGCGACCGGCGCACCGGCGTGAACGATCGCGGCCTTTGCCGGGTCGAAGCTGAGATCGGCGTCGCTCGCATTGGCGATGGCGATGAGGCGCTGTTCGATGATGGGGCGCAGCGATTTGAGGGCGGCGCCGCGCAGAGCGCGCCCCGCCAGCGTTTCGCCTGCTGCCTCGGCGTGGAAGACGAGGCCTTCGAGATGGCCGACAGGATGGCCGCCGATCAGGACTTCACCTGAGGAACCGATTTCGGCGGGCGCATCTTCGTCGGAGTTGAGGGCCTTGAGCAGCGCGGAGGTGCGACGGTCGACGAAGCGGCTCATCAGCGCCTGGTGGAGCGCATCCGACAGCTTGTCCTCGATCTCCCGCGTGCGGCCGCGCCATGTCTCTGCGTTCTCGAGCCAGTCCGTGCGGTTGGCGGCGTAGGTCCAGGTGCGGATTTCGGCGAGGCGGTGCTGGAGATTCTCGATCTCACCCTCGGTGCGGTCGAGCCGCTCGACCTGCTCGTACATCCAGGCATCCTTGATGCGGGCGTAAGGCTCTATGAGTTTCTCGACGAAGCTCTGGACGAGGCGGAGGTGGGCTTCGGGCCCATACTTGCGGAAGTCGGGCAGCGTGCAGAGATCCCACAGGCGGCGCACATGCAGGTGCGTTCGCGTGGCACGGCGCACATCATCGTCAGCGGCGAGCGCAGCGAAGGTTGTTTCATCGAGCGCTTCAGGAGCGCGACGCAGGATCACGTCAGGCGACTGGCGGCGGAGGGAGGCCAGCAGGGCGTCGACGCTCGACCAGTCGAGGTTGGAATTGCGCCAGTGCAGATATTCGACCGGATCGAACTGATGGTTGACGATGCGGTCGACCGTTTCTTCCTCAAAGGGTTCGCAATCCGCCGTTTCGCCGAACGTGCCGTCATCGCGGAAGCGCCCGGCGCGGCCAGCGATCTGGGCGAGTTCGTCGGCGCGCAGGAAGCGGCGCTGGCGGCCGTCAAACTTTCGGCGACTGGCGAAGGCAATGTGGCCGACATCGAGGTTGAGCCCCATGCCGATGGCGTCGGTGGCGACGATGTAGTCGACCTCGCCAGCCTGGTAGAGATCTATCTGGGCGTTGCGCGTGCGCGGGCTGAGCGCACCCATGATGACGGCGCATCCGCCGCGCTGGCGCTTCAGCAACTCGGCGATGGCGTAGACCTCTTCCGAGGAGAAGGCGACGATGGCTGAGCGCTTGGGCAGCTTGGTGATCTTGGTCGGGCCGACATAGGAGAGCTGCGAGAAGCGCTCGCGGCGCTCGCCGTCGATGTCGAGGCCCAGGCGCTGCAGGGCGGGACGCATCGTGTCGGCGCCGAGCAGCATGGTCTCGTGACGTCCGCGCGCATGCAGGATGCGATCGGTGAAGACGTGGCCGCGGTCTGGGTCCTGTGCGAGCTGGATCTCGTCGATGGCGATGAAGTCGGCGCCTTCGTTGACCGGCATGGCTTCGACCGTACAGGCGAAATAGCGGGCGTTGGGCGGCTTGATGCGCTCTTCACCGGTGATCAGGGCGCAGGCCTTCTCGCCCTTCTGCTGGACCATCTTGTCGTAGATCTCGCGCGCCAGCAGGCGCAGCGGCAGGCCGATCATCCCCGTGCCGTGCGCGAGCATCCGCTCGACGGCAAGGTGCGTCTTGCCGGTGTTGGTGGGGCCAAGCACGGCCCGGATGCGCTGCCGGTCATTGGGGTTGTCGCTGGCGGCCAGGGTCGGCCCTCCCGGTGATGCAGGGGGACTATTGGGCGAGATAACGCCCGCAGGCGCGCTGCTGGCTCGCAGCGGTAGGGGTGGCGATTGTCCGGGTTGATGGGCGCCAGCGCATGTCCGTCTTCCCTTGGGGACCCGGGATAGGTCCGGATCCAAGGTTGGGGGCGCGCGTAACCGTGGTCAACGGGTAGGCCTGTGGATAGGCTGGGGTTGGCGAGACTTTACGCTTACATTCCCGGTGAGCCACTGGCGGCCCCGGAATGCATGGGCGAAAAAACCCCGCGTCGGCAGCGCCCGGTTCCCGTTTTCTGCGTTACGCGGAGCGGCCGGAATGTCGCCCGGCGGCGCCCGGCCAGAACTTGACAGCCGGGGCCTCCCCCACTATCCACCCGCCTTCGCTTTCAGCGCAGAGCCGAAAGCCCCGTTTTACGGGCTTTTCCGCGCCTGCAGACGACCTAGGAAAGGTGGGCCCATGTCCCGCGTTTGTGAACTTACCGGCAAGAAGCCGATGGTTGGCCACACCGTCAGCCACTCGAACATCAAGACCAAGCGGCGCTATCTGCCCAACCTGGTCAATGTGACGGTCCATTCGGATGCGATGGGCCAGTCCTACTCGGCCCGCGTTTCGGCGGCCGCTCTCCGCACGATCGACAAGCGCGGTGGCCTCGACGGCTACCTCGCCAAGGCGAAGGATGAGCAGCTCTCGCCGAAAATGCTCAAGGTCAAGAAAGAGATCGCCAAGCGCGCCGAGAAGGCCGCCTAGGTCTTTCCTCTTTCGACGTAAGAACGCTAAACCCCTTGCTGTCATGGCGAGGGGTTTTTACATGCGCGCTTTGTTCCCCAGGATCGGGTTTGCCGGGGTTGCTGTCCTGGCGCTGGCGGCGTGCCAGCCGCAGGCAGTAGCGCCCGCGCCTGACATGATAATCCATGGCGGCACAATCTACACCGGCGTCGACGGCCAGCTGCCGGCGAGCGCGGTCAGCGTCAAGGACGGACGGATCGTCGCGGTCGGCGCCGCAGAAGAGCTCCTCAAGACGGCGGGGGCGGCGACCGAGAAGGTCGATCTCGGCGGCGCCTTCCTCTATCCCGGCTTCACAGACGCGCACGCGCATCTTTATGGCATCGGCGAGCGCGAGATGACGCTCGATCTTGATGAGGTCAAGTCGATTGCGGAGCTGGCAAGCGTGGTGGGCGAGGCGGCCAAGACGCTGCCAGCCGGGCAGCCGCTGATCGGTCGGGGCTGGATCGAGACACACTGGCCGGAGAAGCGCTTCCCGACGCGGCAGGATCTTGATGCGGTAAGCGGCGAGCGGCCTGTGGTGCTGACGCGCGCGGACGGCCATGCGCTGGTGGCGAACACCGCTGCGCTGAAGGCGGCGAAGCTGGACGGTAAGCCGACGTCACAACCGTCGGGAGGACGGATCGAAGTGGGCGCCGATGGTCTGCCGACAGGCATGCTGATCGATGATGCGATGGCGCCGATGGCTCAGCTTGCGACATCGCCGGGCGAGGTGCAGGTGCGCGAGACCTATGTGAAGGGCATCGACCGCACTGTCAGCCTCGGCTGGACGGGCATGCACAACATGTCCGTGCCGGGACCGCACATCGCGACGCTGAACACGATGGCTGCGGCGGGCGAGATGAAGCTCCGGCTCTACAATGCCGTCGATGGCGGGGATTTCGACCTGATGACCGAGGGCGGTCTTTGGGGCGCCAGCGAGAACGGGCTCGTCACCTCGAAGGCGGTCAAGCTCTACATGGATGGCGCACTGGGATCGCGCGGGGCGCTGCTGTCTGCGCCGTATTCGGATCAGCCGGAAACTGTCGGGCTCCTGCGCTCGGATGAGGCGCTGACGTTGGCGCTGATGCGGAAGGCTTCGGACGCCAACATCCAGGTGGCGTACCACGCGATCGGAGACGAAGGTAACCGGCTCGTCCTGAACTGGATGGAGAAGACGTTTGCTGATGCGGGCGTCAAGGGCGAGGACAAGCGCTGGCGCAACGAGCATTCGCAGATCCTGCATGTGGAGGACATTCCGCGCTTCAAGTCACTCGGGATCATTCCGTCGATGCAGCCCTCACACGCGATCGGCGATCTTTACTTCGCGCCGGCCCGGCTGGGGCCGGATCGGCTGGCCGGGGCTTATGCCTGGCGTGCGCTGATCGATGCAGGATCGATCATCGCGGGCGGGTCGGATGCGCCAGTGGAGCAGGGCGATCCGCGGATCGAGTTCTACGCGGCCGTGGCGCGCAAGGACCTCAAGGGCCAGTCTGGCGAGGGCTGGCATCCCGAGCAGGCCGTGACGCGCCAGGAAGCGCTCAAGATGTTCACGCTGTGGCCAGCCTATGCGTCCTTCATGGAGAAGGATCTCGGCACGATCGAGCCAGGCAAGCTGGCCGACTTCACCGGCTTCAGCGGGGACATAATGGCTGTGCCGGAAGCGGACATTCTCACCCTCGAGCCTGCGGTTACCGTGGTCGGCGGTAAGGTTGTCTATCAGCGCGGCGCTCGGAACTGACGCGGCAGGCAGGACGGGAAAAGCGCCGGCTGCCCCACCGCAGTCAGCGCCAGGCCTCGGACCCAGAATGCCCCCCCCGCGCGTCAGCCCCAGATGACAAGGAAGCAATGAGCATGCCGCCAATGCGCGGGCGTCAGGCTAGGCGCAGCGTCGATCCGGAAGCCTGCGCCGCGCTGCCGGCGAACCGGGCCAACGCGACGGGGGCAGAGAAACCCTTGGCCGACGAAGCGGTGACCCAGCTACCCCCCGCCAAATCCGGCGCGGAGACGTGGTAACTTGCGCTTCAGACCGCCCCATGTAAAAGCCCCCTCCTGCGCTGGTGAGGTGGCCGAGTGGTCTATGGCGCACGCTTGGAAAGCGTGTGTACGGGAAACCGTACCGTGGGTTCGAATCCCACCTTCACCGCCACGCTGCCTTTTGTGCGAAACAGCGCCTGGTTGATCGAGCCCAGGCCGAATTGCTCCAGCAGGCGCGACTTGGTGATGTCGCTCGCATCCATGAGGTCGAAGCCAAGATCGGTGAGAAGCTGGGCCACAGCGTTCCTGGCCGCGTCGTCATTGCCAGCCATGAACATCACCGGGCGGTGCGGCAGACCGGCATTGTCCGCCATCAT
>JBMOGP010000100.1:0-7449 GCA_049318285.1 Hyphomonadaceae bacterium | reverse complement strand
CCGCCGATCGCGGTGGCGGAGGTCACGATGGCATTCTGGCTGGCGGCGGCCCAGCCGGTCATCAGTGCGAGCTGCTCAGCGACCTGCGTTGCAGACAGGGCGGTGACGGCATCGCGCCGGCGCAGGCGGCGGTCATGGTTCACCAGCGCATCGCGTGCGGCGCGAAGCTGGATCGCTGTCGAATCAGCGTTCACCAGCCGCGCAGCGGCTGTGAGATCGATGTCGGGCTGGCCGCCTGCGCTGGCGCGCGCATCGGCCGTGCGAATGACGTCGCCCAGCGCCTCGGCCATGGCGGCCTGGTAGGCGGGCTTCGCCGTGAGGCGCGCCATCGGCTCCCAAGGTGCGGCGTCCGGCGCCCAGCCGAGCGCGTTGATATGTTCTTCCATCAGCGTCGAGATGGCGCCCACCCATGGAGCTGCCCAGTCTGCGCGATTGACGAGGCGGTCGAAATCGCGGTCGCCCACATCGCTGGATGCAACAACCAGCGTTGGATAGGCGCCGAGCATCGCGACGATGGCGACTGTATTGAACCAGAAGCGGATGTGTTGTGCGAGCGTCTTGTGCTGGCGGCGGGGGGGCGTCTCCTCCTCCGCTTCGATGTCCTCATCGACCAGCGTGCCTTCGACCACGTCCTCGGCTTCCAGTTCGGCCTCGAGCTTGCGGAGCGGGAACGGGCGACCGGTCTCGACGGCCCTGGCGGCGGGCGGCGCATCGTCGGCCACGACCATGTCGCGGCGGAGTTTCAGAACGGACATCGCCCAGCCCCAGCTAGCGGAGTCAGGCCCTGAATGAGCCTGTCGTTAACCTCAACCCAATAATCCTTTATGAGCCGTTACCGGGCTTCAGGGCGAAGGCGCGCCGGCAAACGAAATCGTCTCGACGCGACCCGACTCTAGCGTGATTTGAATCGGAAATGTGGCATTCGCAGCCGCTATTTCTGGCGCAATTACCATCAGATGCAGTCCGCCGGGGCCGAATGTCACGGTTTTTCCGGCCGGTAGATCGACGCCATCGAGCCGGTTCATGCGGGCCATGCCGCCTGAGGAAGTCGATTCGTGGATTTCGACGGCCTTCGCCTGGGGCGAAGACACGCCCGTGATCCGGTCAGCGGTGTTCGAGGTGATCGAAAAATAGGCGACCCCGACCCCACCCTCCACCAGCGGCGGCCGGTAACTGGCGTCCGCGACGGTGAGGCTTTCGGTCTGGCCGCCGCAGGCGACGGCCAGAGATGTCAGGGCGATCGTCATGAGGGTGCGCATCATGGCCGCCAGAACCCGATGACGCGGCGAACCTCGTCCATGACAGGCGCGGCGATGGCGTTGGCCCGCTCGCCGCCATCCTTGAGCACGCGGTCAACCTCGGCGGGATCGTGCATCAGGCGACGCATGGTGTCGGCCACAGGGCCAAGCTTCGCCACGGCGAGATCGGCCAGCGCCGGTTTGAACTTGCCAAAGCCGTGGCCGCCGAATTCGTCGAGCACCTGCTGCTCGCTCTGCCGGTTGAGGACGGCATAGATGCCGACGAGGTTGGCAGCCTCCGCTCTTCCCGCGAGCCCCTTCACATCGGAGGGAAGCAGGTCGCTGTCGCTTGTCGCGCGCTTGATCTTCTTCGCGATGTCGTCAGCGGTATCGAGCAGGTTGATGCGCGAGGCGTCGGATGGATCCGACTTCGACATCTTTTTCGCGCCGTCCTTCAGCGACATGATCTTGGCACCTGGTCCCTGATAGATTGGCTCGGGCAGCGGGAAGAACCCCGGCGCGTTGAAGTCGCGGTTGAACTTGCCGGCAATGTCGCGGCTGAGCTCGAGGTGCTGTTTCTGGTCCTCGCCGACCGGCACGTGCGTCGCCTTGTAGGCAAGAATGTCGGCTGCCTGCAGCACGGGATAGTCGAAAAGGCCGACGGAGATGTTCTCGGCGTCCTTGCCTGACGACTTGTCCTTGAACTGCGTCATGCGCTCGACCCAGCCCATGCGGGCGACGCAGTTGAAGATCCAGCCAAGCTCCGAATGCGCCGGCACCGAGGATTGTGCAAAGATGATCGCCTTCGCTGGATCGACGCCGGCGGCGAGATAGGCGGCGGCGATCTCGCGCGTCTGCGCGGCCAGAAGCGTCGGGTCCTGCGGCACGGTGATGGCGTGCAGGTCAACGACGCAGAAGATGCAGGGATATTCGTCCTGCATCGCGACGAACTTCACCAGCGCGCCGAGATAGTTCCCGAGATGCAGGCTGCCCGATGGCTGCACGCCGGAGAAGACGCGTTTGGGTCCGGGGTACTCGACTGGCTTCTGATCTGACATGCGCGCGGACTTATCAGCCCTCACCGCCAGACGGAACCCCGGCGACGCCCTTCTCGCGGCGCAGGGCGCTTTTGATCTCCGACAGGGTGACAGCGCGCAGCGCGAAGGCTGCAACGCCGTAAATCACGACGCCGACAATGATGGCCACGAGAACGGCGACTTCCTTCCTCCACAGCAGCTCCGACAGGAGCGGGTACTGCCAGGCGCAGACGCCCGCGAAGACGCCCATCAGGACGCTGGCCATCATCAGGCGGACCATTCGCGTCCAGACGGCCGCGCCCATGGTGTAGGCTCCTTCCCGCGCGAGCGCCGTGGCCAGCAGGACGACGTTGACCCATGCGCCAAACGAGGTGGCGATGCCGAGGCCGATCGTGCCGTCCATGCCTTGCGTCGGCAGCCAGTACCAGAGCACAGCGCCGACGACGACGGTGATGCCGACCGAGATCAGCGAGAACTGCATTGGCCGCTTGGATTTCTGCCGCGCGAAAAACGGCGGGGTGAATACCTTGGCCAGCACGAACGCTGGAACGCCCCACGCGAACTGGCGCAGGACTTCGGCCGTGCGCTCGGCGTCCGCTGCGGTGAAGGCGCCGCGTGTGATGGTCGCATCAATGATGAAAAATGGCATGATCAGCAGCGCGACTGCGGCGGGCAGCGTGAACGCCATCGAGAGTCCGATGCCATCGTCCATGGTGCGCGCGGCGCCAGCGTGGTCGTTCTCGGCGAAATGGCGCGACAGGCGGGGCACGAGGGCGAGGCCAACAGCCACGCCGATAAGGCCGAGCGGCAGCTGGTAGAGGCGATCGGAATTGTAGAGCACGCTGCGCGCGCCCTCGTCCGACCCCGACAGCGCCTGCGTGACCAGCGAGGACACCTGCAATGCGCCGCCGGCGATGGCGCCGGGCACGGCGATTGCCAGCATGCGCCTTACGCCCTTGCCCAGCACAGGCAGGCCGACGCGGAGATCGACGCCGAGCTTTCGCGTACCCCACCAGAGCAGTGCGCACTGCAGCAAACCGGACACCGTGACGGCGATTGCGGCCCACTCTGCCGCCTGCTGGTCCGTCGGGGCGACCACCAGCGGGATGATGGTGCAGATATTGAGCATGATGGGGGCTGCAGCGGTGAGTGCGAAGCGGCCGAGCGTGTTGAGCACGCCCGACAGAAGTGCGGCCAGCGTCATGAACACAAGATAGGGCATGGCGAGTTGCGCCATCAGCGTCGCCGTCGCCAGGGTCGCGGGATCATCGACATAGGCAGACAGCAGGAATGGCATGATCCACGGCATCCCGACCTCGATGCCGATGGTGACCAGGGCCACGACCGTCATGATGAAGGCCATCGCCTGAGACGCCATGCGATCGGCGGCGACCTCGCCCTCCTGCGCCCGGGCGGCGGCGAAGACGGGAACGAACCCCTGGGCGAAGGCGCCTTCGGCAAACAGGCGGCGGAACAGGTTGGGAAGCATCTGGGCGGTGGCCCAGGCATCCATCAGCGGCCCCTGCCCGCCGAAACGCGCATTGAGGGCAAGGTCGCGCGCAAAGCCCAGCACACGGCTGCCAAGCGTGAAAAAGGTCTGCACGAACACGTTGCGCGCAAGAGACATGCGGGATGTGTCCGGGTCTAGCGGTTGAAGGAAGCAGGCGCGCGCGCCAGCGTGTGAGCAGGAATGCGCGGGGCGTTCGGGGCGTGGGAGCGCAGCACCTCGACCAGGCGCTCTGTCAGCGGCGCGTCAAGCTCTTCAGGCATCGTACCGCCCTTCAGCATCTCGACATAGAAGACGTCGTGCACCCGTTCTCCGTAAGCGCCGACGTGGGCTGAGCGGATCGAGATGCTCGAATCGGCGAGCTGACGCGCGATCTCGTAGAGCAGACCCATCCGGTCGCGACCGGAGACCTCGATCACGGTGTGGTCGGCCGAGGCCTTGCGGTCGATGCGCACAAGCGGCGAGATGATGAAGGCCGCATGGCGCCGCGTGGGGGCTGGCGCGCGGCCCGGTCGCTTGACGCCATCGCCACCGGCGGCAGCCAGTTTGAGATCGGCGATCAGCCTGTCGAGGGCGTTTGGATGATCCACGCCCATCGGCAGGCCGCGCAGGTCCTGAATATCGAACACGTCGAGCACGCGGCCTTCGCCTGCATCGTAGAGGTGAGCTGCGACGATGTTGGCGCCGGATGCGCTGAGCGTGGCGCAGAGATCGGCGAACAGCCCCGGCCTGTCAGGCGCCGAGACCAGAAGCTCGGTTGCCGAGCGCCCCTTGTCGACGCTTGCGGCGACGACGATGGATTGGCCGGCGCCCTTGGCCAGCACATCGGCGTGGCGCACCTGCGCCTCGGGCGTGAAGCTTATCCAGTAGGCGCCTTCGATGGCCGCCAGCTGGGGCGTCGGGCCGATGCGGTCAGACAGGACGCTGCGCGCCTGCTCTGCACGCTCGGCCAGTTGCGCGCGGACGCTGTGCTCATCGGTCCGGCCGCCGCGCAGGGCGGCTTCGGTCGAGAAGTAGAGATCGCGCAGCAGCTGTCCCTTCCAGCCATTCCACACGCCGGGGCCGACCGCGCGGATATCGGCGACGGTGAGGATCAGCAGGAGGCGAAGACGTTCGAGGTTGCCGACCTTTTCGGCGAAGCGGGAAATGGTCTGCGGATCGGAGATGTCGCGACGCTGGGCCGTGTCGCTCATTTCGAGATGGTTGCCGACCAGCCAGGCGATCAGCTCCGCCTCGTCTTCAGGCAGGCCAAGGCGGAGCGCGGCCGAGCGCGCCTGCTTGGCGCCCTCGATCTGCTGGTCGCCCTTGCCCTTGCCCGTGTCGTGCAGGAGCATGGCGAGATAGAGGGCGCGGCGGTTGAGAATCTTGGGAAAGATCTGGGTCGAGAGCGGATGCTGTTCCCTCTCCAGTCCGCGCTCGATGTCGTGGATGGTGACCACGGCCATCAGCGTGTGCTCGTCCACGGTGAAGTGGTGGTACATGTTGAACTGGGTCTGGCCGACGATGCGGCCGAACTCCGGGAGGAAGCGGCCGAGCACGCCCGTCTCGTTCATCAGCGGCAGAACGCGGCCGGGATGGTTCCTGCCCGCAATGATGTCAAGGAACATGGCGCGCGATTCGTCGTCATTGCGCGCCTGTCGCGTGACGGCCCAGAGCGAACGGCGGGCCGCCGTCATCGCATCGGGATGGAGCTCGACCTGACGCTCGTTGGCGAGCCAGAACATCCGCATCAGCTTGCGCGTGTCGGCGGCGAACATATCGGGGTTGGTGATGGTCAGGCGTCCGCCATCCATGGCGAAGCCTTCTTCCTTCATCGGCTTGGCCGAGGCCTGTGCCTTCATCCACATCAGACCGGCGGGCCGCTTCTTCTCCTCGACCTCAAGCTTGGAGCAGAGAATGCGGGTGAGTGCGCCGACTTCCTTGGCTGCGAGGAAATAGCGCTTCATGAAGCGTTCGACGGCGGTTGCATTGTTGCGTTCGGTATAGCCGAGCCGCCGCGCCATCTCCGGCTGCAGGTCGAACGACAGGCGTTCTTCCGGGCGGCCCGTGAGAAAATGCAGATGGCAGCGCACTGTCCAGAGAAACCGCGCCTCGCGCATGAAGATCGCCTTGTCGGCGGGCGAGAAGGCGGCGTTGTCGAGCACTTCATGCAGGCTCGAACCGCCGTGGATGTATTTGGCGAGCCAGAACAGAGTCTGCAGGTCTCGCAGACCGCCCTTGCCGTCCTTGACGTTCGGTTCGACGCGATAGCGTGAATCGCCTTCGCGTGCGTGGCGGTCGGCGCGCTCCTGCAGCTTGGCGGCGACAAACTCCGCGCCGCGGCCCGCGATCACGTCCTTCTGGAACCGCTCGTTGAGCTTCTCGAAGACGCTGCGGTCGCCAAACAGGAAGCGCTTGTCGAGGATGGCCGTGCGGATGGTCACGTCTTCCTTCGACAGCTTCACGCACTCGTCGATGGTGCGGAAGGCGTGGCCGACCTTCAGCCCCATGTCCCACAGGGCGTACAGCATGTATTCGATGACGCTCTCGGCCCACGCCGTCTGCTTGTGGTTGCGCACAAACAGCAGGTCGACGTCGGACGACGGCGCCAGCACCTTGCGGCCATACCCGCCGACGGCGACCACGGCCATGCGCTCGGCCTCTGTCGGATTGTGGGCGCGGAAGATGTGGGCGACGGTGAAATCGTAGAGCGCCGACAGCGCCTCATCCATGACGGCCGACATCAGGGCTGCCGTATCGAGCCCGTCGGCCCCCTCCTCGAGCCGGTCCTGCGCGATCATGCGGCCGCGGAACAGGGCGGCATGGATCAGATCAAGCGCCCGCTTGCGCTGGGCGATCGGATCCGAGCCGTTGTCGAGGGCGGCGGCGGTCAGCTGGATGCGCAGCTTGCGGCCATCGACGATGTCCGCAATCCGCCACGGGCCGGGCTTTACCGGCCCGGTCCTGGCCCTCGGAATGTCGGAAGCCGGCGAGGCGTCGTTCATGCGGCGATCTCTAGCTCCGTTTGGGCCATTGCAACAGTTGGCGGCTGGCAACACTTGGCAGGGGAAAGCTGCTTTGTCGCCCGCCATTGCAGGCCGGGTCCGGGCGCGGCAGGTTCCAGCCGGGGAGAACCGGGACCTTTCATGACTGATCCGCTGGAGATTGCGGCGACGGCGTTCACGCTGTTGTCGGTGATCCTGTCCGTGAAACGAAGCCTCTGGCAGTTTCCGACGGGCCTTGCCGGCGTGACGCTGGGCTTTTTCGTGTTCTGGCGGGCGGAGCTCTATTCAAGCGCCGTCCTGCAGCCGATCTTCATTGCCGCGCTGGCCTATGGCTGGTGGTACTGGCTCCGGGGCGACCAGAGCCGCGCTCCGCCGATCCGGTCGACGCCGGTGGCGGTCGTTCTCGGCGCCTGCGGGATCGCACTGGCGGTTGCCGCGCTGGCCGCATGGGGGCTGGAGAGCCTGACCGATGCGAGGATGGCGCTGCCTGATGCCGCCATCCTTGCGCTGAGCGTGGTGGCGCAGCTGCTGCTCAGCCTCAAGCGGATCGAAAACTGGCCCGTCTGGGTCGTGATCAATGCAGTTTCGGTCTTCGTCTATGGAAGCCAGCAACTCTGGCTTTATACGGCTCTCTACGTGTTCTTTTTCGTCAACGCTTTCTGGGGATGGTGGGAGTGGCGGCG
>JBMOGP010000099.1:0-7492 GCA_049318285.1 Hyphomonadaceae bacterium | reverse complement strand
CGCCGCGATCATGATTTTGGGCGAATACGCGACGCCGGACCAGATCAGGGCGCTCGAGCTGGAGTTGGGCCTAGAACGGCCGCGGCACGAGCAATATCTCGCTTGGGTCGGCAAGATCCTGGTCGGCGACTGGGGCACCTCGATGCGACTCTCCGTGCCGGTCGCGGGCATCGTTGCGGAGGCATTCCTGCGCTCGGCGGCGCTGGCGGCAGCCGCGCTGCTCACAGTCACTCTGATCGCGATCCCCATGGGCGTTCTCGCCGCGCTCAAGCGCGGCACGGCGAGCGATCTCGTGATCTCGTTCTTCGCCTATCTAGGCACAGCCGTTCCCGAATTCGTCACAGCAACGCTGCTCCTCGTGTTCCTCGCCGCGCCGGAGCGCGGCTGGTTTCCGGCCGGCGGGTTCGTGCCACCCGGCGATGATCTCCTGCGCTCGCTGCATCACATGATCCTGCCGACCGCGACCCTGGCGCTCGTCCTCACCGCACATATCGCTCGCCAAGTGCGTAGCGAGATGTCCGAGGTCCTTGCGAGCGACTACGTGCGCGCGGCACGCCTGAAGGGCCTGCCCGAAAGCGTCGTCGTCCGCCGCCACGCGCTGCGCAACGCGATGGCCCCCGCGGTTGCGGTGATCGCGCTCGACGTCGGATATCTGCTGGGCGGCATCATCGTCGTCGAGGAAGTATTCGCCTGGCCCGGCCTCGGGCGGACGATGATCTACGCTTTGCAGAACCGGGACCTGCCGGTGATCCAGGCGGTGACCCTCGTGCTCGCGGCGGTCTACGCGCTGTCGAACCTCGTCTCCGACATCGTGATCGCGGCACTCGATCCTCGCGTGCGCTATGCGTGAGTTGTTGCGGCATCCGACAGGACTCGCCGGGGTGATCCTGCTCTCGATCGTGCTGGCGGCCGCACTGTTCGGCGCCTGGCTAGCCCCCTACGATCCGCAAGTCTTCCATCCAGCGGCGCGGCTGCAGGGCCCTTCGGCGGCACACTGGCTGGGGACCGACCAGTTTGGTCGCGATGTCCTCTCCCGCATCCTGAACGGCGCCAGATCCACGGTGTCCTTCGGCGTGACGGCAACACTCCTGGGCGTCGCAGCTGGCGCGGTGATCGGCGTAACGGCAGGCGTCATCGGCGGCTGGGTGGACAGCCTCGTCATGCGCATCGTCGATGGAGTGCTGGCAGTGCCAGATCTCCTTTTCACGCTACTCATCGTCACCGTGCTCGGCGGTGGGGCCGGCCATGCCATGCTTGCCGTGGCAGTCGCGTTCACGCCAGGCATGGCGCGCATCTCGCGCAGCGCTGTGCTCTCGGTGCGGACGCGTGAGTTCGTTCAGGCCGCGACGGCACGCGGGGAGTCGACGTTCTACATCATGAGCCGCGAAGTGCTGCCGAACGCCATGGGGCCGCTCATCGTTGAGGCGACGATCCGGGTCTCCTTCGCGATCATGCTTGGCGCGACGCTCGGCTTCCTCGGGCTGGGCGCGCAGCCACCCTCAACGGAATGGGGCCTCATGATCGCCGAGGCGCGGCAGTTCATGTTCCGCAATCCCTGGTGTGTCGCGGCACCTGGCGTGGCCATCGCAATCGCAGCGCTCGGCTTCAACCTGCTCGGGGACGCGCTGCGCGATCTGCTCGACCCGCGGGGGCAACGCCGGTGAGCGTCGCCAGCGCCGCTGGCGCGCCCTTCATGCAAGAGCCCGCCTCGGCCCGCCCGGTACTTGAGGCCCAGGGCTATTCGCTCGCCTACGAGACGCGGAGCGGGCTGCACCAGGCGCTAAAAGGGATCGACATCGCCATCATGCGCGGCCGGACGCTGGGGCTGGTTGGAGAATCCGGCTCCGGCAAGAGCTCGCTCGGCTGGGCCGTGATGCGCTACCTGCCGGCCAACGCGCAGGAGGGGGAAGGCGGTCTCTTCCTTTCCGGAGAAGACCTTCGCGCCAAGACAACCGCCGAGATCCTCGACATGCGCGGGCGGCGCATTGGCATGGTCTTCCAGGACCCGGCCACGTCGCTGAACCCAACGCTGCCACTTGGGCGACAACTCACGGAAGTGCTGCTACGCCATCGGGCGATGCAGCCGAAGGAGGCTGCCGAGGTCGGCGAAGCGCTTCTCGCGCGCACTGGCATCCAGCGTCCACGGGACATGATGCTGCGCTACCCGCACGAAGCCTCCGGCGGGGAGAAGCAGCGCGTGGTCATCGCCACGGCTTTCGCCTGCAACCCAGAAATCATCATTTTCGACGAGCCGACCACCGCGCTCGACGTGATCACCGCGCGCCAGATCCAGGACCTCTTCGTCCGCCTGCAGGAGGACACCGGCGTGGCGGCGCTCTACATCTCTCACGATCTCGCGCTCGTCTCGCGCATCGCGCACGACGTGGCGGTGATCCATCGCGGAGAGATCGTCGAGCAGGGCTCTGCCCCTGATATCTTCGCCCAGCCGAAAAGCGATTACGCTCGCATGCTGATTGCCTCGGTGCCGGATCCCAGGCGCCGCCTGGTTGGCGCGAGCCCCGCCGCTGACGCGCCTCTGGCGCTCGCGGTCGAGCGTCTCGGCGTGCGCTACGGTGAGAAGAGCCTACTGAGCAGTCTGCTTGGCCGTTCGCAGGCTGAGGTCGCGGGCGCACGCGACGTGGCTTTTGCGGTGCTTAGGGGAGAGATCCTGGGCGTCGTCGGCGAATCGGGTTCGGGCAAGTCGACGATCGCCCGGGCGATCGCAGGACTGAACGCCTTCACCGGCGCGATCACGCTTGGAGATCGCCGGGTAGAGAGCCGCGAGGCGATCGACAGAGCCTACAGGCGGCAGGTCCAGATCATCTTCCAGAATCCGGACGGCTCGCTCAATCCGCGCCAGCGCGTTCGGGACATCCTGTCCCGCCCGTTGAAGCTCTACGGGATCGGGCAGCCCGACGAGGTCGAGAAGCGCGTGGGCGATCTCCTCGAGCAGGTCCGCCTTCCGCGTGAGTTCGCCGACCGCTATCCCCACCAGCTCTCCGGCGGCGAGAAGCAACGGGTCGCCATCGCGCGGGCATTCGCCGCCGAACCCAACATCGTGCTCTGCGACGAGATCACCTCGTCGCTTGACGTCTCTGTTCAGGCCCAGGTGGCGCGGCTGCTTGTCGACCTGCAGGCCCGCACCGGCGCGACCTGCCTGTTCATCACACACGACATCAACCTCGTGCGGCAGCTCGCCCATCGGGTCGCCGTGATGCAGCGCGGCGAACTGGTCGACCTTTTCGACGTCGCGGCCTGCGACGCGCCCGATCGACATGAATACACGCGAAAACTGCTGGACGCCGTACCGGCGACGGGAGCGTGAACGGAGGAGACGCGGACATGAAGCCGACCGACATCCTGGGGCGCATCGACGAGAAGGCCTGCCTCGAGTTCCTTGCGGCCATGGCCCGACACAAGAGCTACACCGAAACGCCTGGCGAGCGCGTGCTCTGCGAATTCATGCGTGATCGCATGCGGGAGATGGGACTTGATGCGAATCTGACGCACGTCGAGAACGAACGGGTCAACGCCATCGGCACCTGGAAGGGTGTAGGCGGAGGCAAGAGCCTGCTGTTCAACGGCCACCTCGATACCAATCCTGCGACCGAGGGCTGGACCGTCGATCCCTGGGGCGGGAAGATCGATGACAAGTTCATCTACGGCATCGGCGTGTCCAACATGAAAGCGGGCGACGCCGCCTACTTCTGCGCCGTGAAGACGCTGATCGACGCCGGCGTGCGGCTGAAGGGCGACGTCATCCTCACCTTCGTCATCGGGGAGCTACAGGGCGGCGTCGGCACGCTCGCCGCCATCCGCCAAGGCGTCAGGGCGGACTACTTCGTCAACTCCGAGCCAACGGACCTCAAGGCGCTGACGATGCACGCGGAGGCCTTCACCTTCATCGTCGAGCTGCAGGGCATCACGCGCCACATGTCGAAGCGCGAAGAAGCGGTCGACGCGATCATGGCGGCCTGCGCGCTGGTGCCCGAGCTTAACGCCATGACCTTCTCCGATGCGCCCGACGAAGAGCAGCGCTCGATCAACCGCGTGCATGTCGGCGTGATGCGCGGCGGACTTGGCCGCGAGTTTCACGAATGGAGACCGCCGCAGGTCGCCGACGTCGTGCGCATCAAGGGGTCAGGCCGCTACGGGCCGGGTCAGACACAGGACCATGCTCTCAAGGACATGCGCCGCATCCTGGACCGCCTGGAGCAGCGCTTCACCGGCCTGAAGGCGACGGTCGAGCCCGAAGACGCCAAGGGCCGGCCGCGGATGCCGGCCTTCCGCGTCGACAGGGGCGCGCGCATCGTCAAGGCGATCAACGCCGCCTATCGCGAGGTCCGCGGCGAGGAGCAGCCGACAGGAGCGATCCGGCCGCCCGGCTACTACGGCACGGATGCAGGGCATTTCTACAAGGAGCTCGGCATGGAGGGCGTCGTCTGCGGTCCGGGCGGACGCTACAACACGATGCCCGACGAGCGGGTCGACATCGTCGACTATCTCGACATGATCCGCATCTACATCCTTACCATCCTCGAGATCTGCGAGGTCGCGTGAGCGAGCCGATGGATATTCCCGAGCATCGGGCTTGGACGCCCAGCGGCCGCGAGGTCACGCTTCGCTTCACGCATGAAGAGCATGCAGCCCGGTTGGCGCGCACGCGGGCTGAGCTGAAGGCTAGGGGCCTCGCCGCCCTGCTCGTCTTCGCACAGGAAAGTCATCTTTACCTCACGGGCTTCGACACGGCGGGCTATGTCTTCTTCCAGTGCGGCATCGTGACCGCGGATGAGACGCCGACAATTCTGCTTACCCGGCGGCCTGACCTGCGGCAGGCACAAGTGTCATCGCTCTACGACGATATCCGCATCTGGCTGAACGCAGAGAGCGTGGATCCCGCCCGTGATCTTCGCAGCATCCTCGAGGAGCTTGGGCTGGCTGGCGAGCGGATAGGCGTCGAATTCGCGACCTATGGCCTCACCGGCGCGAACTGCCGAGCGGTGGAGGCCGCTATGGCGGGCTTCGCGGTTCTCGAGGATGCTTCTGATGTCGTGCGCTCCCTTAGGCTGGTCAAGTCGGAGGCCGAGCTTGTCCTGGTCCGGCGCGCCGGCGCGCAGGCGGACCAGGCGACGAAGGCGATGATCGCCGCGGCCGGACCCGGCGTCCTCGACAGCAGGGTCACCGCCGCCGGCGTCGCGGCCATGCTGGAGGGCGGTGGCGACATGCCGGCGGGAGGGCCGCTGGTCAATTCCGGGCCCCGGGCGCTCTACGGACGTGGCGTCGGCGGGCCCCGACGCATCAAAGCCGACGACCAGTTGCTGATCGAGCTTGGCGCCTCGTTCTGCCGCTATCATGTCTGCATCGAGCATACGATCGCGATTGGCCGGATCGATCCGCGCCAGGCCGACATGATGAGCCTCGCCGCAGAGGCCTTCGCGGAGGTCTTCGACGCGGCGCGACCGGGGCGCGAACTCGGCACGCTCGACGACATCCACCGTCGCGTGCTCGACCGCGGCGGCTTCGCCAAGGACCGCTTCGCCGCCTGCGGCTATTCACTTGGCGCGACCTTCCGGCCGACCTGGATGGACGTGCCGCCAATGATCTACGCGGGCAATCCGCTCATCATGCAGCCGGGCATGGTGTTCTTCGTCCACATCATGGTTCCAGATGCGAGCACCGGGCTTGCCGCAGGGGTGGGCCAGACCTTCGTCGTCCGCGACGGCCCGGCCGAGCCGCTCAGCCGAATTCCGCTTCTGCTTCACGAGCGCTAAGCCGCCGGGTTTACCTAGCCCCGTGGTCCCGAGCTTTTGTCAAAAGATGTGAAAATCAAGTGTTAACCAGCGCCTAGCCACGATCCAAGGAGATGCCCCATGAAGACGCTTGCGATTGTCGGTCTTGGCCGCTGGGGCAAAGTACTCGTCGATTCAGTGCAGGGAAAAAGCGAAAAGGTACGGTTTGGCGTTGCTGTCACGCGGGACCCGGCTGCTGCCGAGGCATATTGTTCGCCCAAGGGCATCCGCGCTATCCGGTCGCTGGATGCTGCGCTGGCAGATCCCGAGATCGACGGCATCGTGCTGGCGACGCCCCATTCACGCCATGGCGACGAAGTGATTGCCTGCGCCAAGGCCGGCAAGGCCGTATTCGTCGAAAAGCCGTTCACACTCACTCGCGAGACTGCCGCACGCGCGCTGGAGGCAGCATCCAAGGCTGGCATCATCGTTGCGGCCGGGCACAATCGACGCTGGTTGTTACCCATCGTTGAACTCAAGCGCATGATCGAGGCCGGCGAACTCGGCACGATCTTGCATGTCGAGACCAACTTCTCGGGCAATGCCGTCGGGCGCTATACGAAGGAAGCCTGGCGCGTGGCAACGGGGGAAAGCCCTGCCGGCGGGTTGGCCGGCTCAGGCATCCACCAGATCGACGCAGTCATCCATCTGGTTGCACCGATCTCGGAGGTTTATGCGGTATCTGTCGCGCGTATCCACGACGTGCCACTCGATGATACGACCATGATCACATTCCGGCTTGCCGATGGCGCGACGGCCTCCCTGCTGACAATGACAGCGACTGCCGCGACCTACAGGCTCCAAGTCTTCGGCACGAAGGGAAAGGTCCAGATCGACGGCTCCGCAGAAAAGCGCGGCTCGGAGACCATGGAGATCACGAGTGTTTCAGGTGAGCGGAGCATCAGGCAGTATGCTCCGCTGGATATCGAACGGGCGGTGCTCGAAGCCTTTGCCGATGCCATTGCCGGGAAGGCCCCCTACCCGATCAGCTTTGCGGAGATCCTCAATGGCGTCGCGGCCTTCGAGGCAGTGTCGATTTCAGCCGCACGCGGCTTACCGGTGACAGTCGCAACAGGTTGATGACGTCACAAGACCATTGCGGATGGAAACGTGCTTTTCCAAGGCAGTATCGGCTAGCCGCCCCGCGATTTCCGCCAGAGCGCATATTCTGCCAGTGTCGCTTCATTGGGTGGATATGTGCCGGCGAGTTCAGCACCCGCACGCACCTTGCCAACCACGAATTCCTCGAGGATCTCGCGCTCGGCCGCTGCCTCGGCAATTTCCCCGACGAGATGGGCGGGAATTGCGACAACGCCATTTGCATCGCCCATCAGGAAGTCTCCGGGCAGCACCGGCACACCCGCGATGCCAACAGGGACATTTAGATCGATGACAAAGCGATGCGATGTCACCGGGGTTGCGGCATTGCCCGTGCAGAACAATGGCACGTCAATGGACGAAATTGCTGCAGCGTCGGATACGCCACCATCAAGCACGATGCCAGCGCAGCCCTTCACCATGAGATGCGTTGTCATGATGTCACCCATGAAGGCCGTCCGCGTCTCGCCATCCATGGCGACAGCCAGCACTTGACCGGCGGCAATATCTGCTACCGATTTCGCCTGGAGATTGGGACGCCCTCCGGCATTCTGCGACTCAACCAGATCTTCGCGGACAGGGATCGTCCGCACCGTGAAAGCCGG
>JBMOGP010000098.1:0-7547 GCA_049318285.1 Hyphomonadaceae bacterium | reverse complement strand
TCGAGCGTCAGGCCATCGGGTGCATCCGCCATCACGATGGGCGTCACGCGGTCGCAATCGTCGGCCACCGCATCAAGAAGCGCGGCGTCAGCGATGTGATCCATCTCCTCGACCCAGAGATCCGGAATGCGGGCGCGCGCATCGGCCAGGGAAATGCCCGTCGCGAGACCGACGCGCTTTGCCTGCCGGCTGAGCGCGACGAGGCGCATGGCGCCTTGTCTCTTTTCCACCACGACGAGCGGCGGCTTATCCTGCGCGCCGGCGCCTTCCAGATCGATGCGCGTCTGCCGGATGATCCTGTCCGCCGGCAGCAACGGGAACCAGATCGCCAGGAAGCGCCGCGCTGTTTCCGGAAATGCCTGTTGAGTGGATGTCGGTGAAGGCAAGGCGGTCACGGTTCCATTCCAAAGTCCAGCCCCGGCCGGCGGCGCCGGCGCGGTCTCTCAAAAGGTCGGCGATGAAGCAGGGATGTCCGGGCGCATCCGCCTCCATCTGGCAGCCGGAAAGCTGACAAGAAGGCGCGGATCGGACGCTCCATCGCGAGGCGGCAGCGCTTGGGGTCGGCGTCCCGCCCGCACGCACCATCAGCACGGGCAGGTTCGAGCGCGCCGCCGCGAGCGCCAGCCTGCGCGTGGCGACAAGGTCCAGCGTCTTCGGATTGCCCCATGGCTCGATCAGAACGGCGCCGAGCGGGGGACATCGCGCCGCCTCCTCGCCCGCGCGCAGCACGGATGGCCCATCGCGCGCCCGCACCATGATCAGGCGATCCGGCGACAGGCCCAGCTCTGCAAGGCCGGGCGCATGGATCTCACCCATTTCGAGCCCGACGAAATCCTGCCGCACCCAGACAATCGGTTTGGCGCCTGAGGCGCGCAGAGCGAGCACGATCGCGAAGGCGGCCGCAGCAGGCTCATGCGCCATCCCCTCGGCGAACACTTCGTGGAGCGCGCCACGCGCGAGCCCGCCGCCAAGCGCCGCATCAATCACCGGCGACCCGATCGAAAAGCGCGCGTCGGCAACCGGCGAAGACCCCCGCTCCAGCCGCAACACCCTCTCCCGCAATGCTTCCAGCTCGGCTCTCACGACGCCCTGTCCTATTGAGTTCCCGTTTTGTTCCAGTAAGGACCCGGGCTGGGGGAAGAGTCAAATTGAATCGCGGAAGGGTCGTGTCTCAGCTTGAATTCGCCATCGGAAAACGGCCCGGAAACAGCCGGATGAGGGCTCCCACAGAACGCAATGAACTGATGATGTGGGCCACGCCTTCGCGACCGCCCTCGTCCTACGGGTGCAATTCCACGTGGTGACGCTCCAGCCAGTCCTCGCCATAATCGTTGCGGGGATCCCTCACGATGGCATGCACACGACTGGATGGCGTGCCGTCCGGCAAGTCCGGCTCGCGTGTCTCCTCAATCAGGATCGACGGTCCGGGGAGCGCGCATGCGCAGGTTTGTCGCTACCGCCTGCAGCGCAGCCTCCTCGAGCGGCGGCCACTGTCGACGCGGTCCAGCCCAGTCAAAGGTCAGGTAGCGTTCGGCTTCGAGGACACGACCATCGATTTCGACATGGATCGTCACGGTCAACATGGCGGCGCGGAGCAAGACCTTGAGCTCGGCTTCGCCGATCCGGGAGAGCCACGGCTCGGCAAATGACTGCGTGAGCCGCCACCAGCCCGATGCCTCTGCCGCCGTCTCGCCACTGACAACGAGCCTCTCCTGCGTCCAGCCCGTGCTGGTCCACGCATTGTCGATGATGATCTCGTGATTGCCTTCCAGGTATCGCCAGCGCTGAAAATACATTCGAATACGCCTCCTCTGAACGGTGATGTGAGCATCCCGACTGGCGGCCACGGGTCTGCGAAAACCGCCCCCAGTTCATCGCGCGGGATGACGTCATGACGCACGATGGCCGCCTCCCCGCGCGAGGGGTGGCGTGCGCCGCCGAACAAGAGAAGCCTTGGCAGGGCGGCGCGGCCAGTCAGGTAGCCGGTTCGTCGTCAGACGTCTCCAGCAGGTCTGCAGGCGCGCCGGTTGCGGCGTCGTATATGCGGATGCTCGTGCAACCGGATGTCTTGCACTCCCAGAGCTTCATGACGGCGCGTAACCGCGTCAGCGGCTCCGTAACCACGGGGTTGCCGGAGGCGTCAGTGGCTTCGACGACGAAAAGCATGGCCCCATCCACACGATGTACCGCACAAGAGCCGACGGGCGCATGCGCGTGCGACGTCCCCATCACGCTTTTTGCAATCGCTCTGGTGCATAAGCAATATACAATTCAGATCGTTTCCCAGGACGCTGGCCAGGACGCTTCCCGGGACGCCGCGGCAGGCGTCCTAGAGGCTTGCCGGCATCGTCAGCATCAGCAGCACGACGGCTGCGATGGCCGCGCCGACGACAATGGCGATCCGCGTCCAGAGCTGACGGCGGTCGGTTCGTGTCATCGGCCCGGCGCGCTTGCGCACGGCGGCGGCACGGCGTCTGTCCTTGCGGTTGCTCATCGTCTCACCTCGCCCGCAGCATGGCGCAGCCGGGCGCGGCTTGCCAGCCTCTCGTCGCGCTTCCCGCCACGCCGATCCCGCCCTAGTGTCATGTGCATTGCGATGGAGTTGCAGATCATGACGGCAGGCGCCGGCTATCCGCTGGAGGGGTTGAAAGTCCTCGACTTCTCGCGCGTGCTCGCGGGGCCGTTCGCAGGCCGCATGCTCAGCGATCTCGGCGCCGAGGTGGTGAAGGTCGAACCGCCCGAGGGCGATTCGAGCCGGCTTTGGGGCCGGTTGACCGCGGGGGTCTCCGGCTATTTCAACATGGTGAACGCCGGCAAGCGGAGCATCGCCATCGACCTGCGCGCGCCAGGCGCGCAGGAGCTGGTGCTGGCGCTGGTGAAACAGGCGGATGTGCTGGTCGAAAATTTCAGGCCCGACGTGATGCCGCGCCTGGGCATCGGCTATCAGACGCTGGCGGCGGCGAATCCCGGGCTGATCATGCTGTCGATCTCCGGCTTCGGTCGCAATGGGCCGGAATCGCAGCGTCCTGCCTATGCGCCCATCGTGCATGCCGAGCTCGGCCTGATCGACCGGACGGCGCGGCAGAAGGGCGCGCAGATCGACCTGCCGCTGTCTGTGGCGGACACCAATGCAGGGCTGCACGGTCTCGTCGCCCTGCTCTCCGCCGTGATCATGCGCGCGCGTACGGGGCTGGGCCAGCATATCGACATGGCGATGATGGACGCGACGCTGATGTGCGACGACCAGCTGCACTTCGAAATCGAGGATGCAGAGGCGACACGTAACCTGCCGCCCGACATGTGGGAGACGGGGGCGGGGCCGATCCTGGTCTCGGTGGATTTCCGATGGTTGTGGAAACTTCTGACGTCCGGGTCTGGCCTGGTCGACCCGTCAACGCCGGAGATGGACACCGGGACGAAGATATCAGCGCGGCGCGCGGCGGTGGCGGCGTTCATGGGCGGGCTTGCGACCTGGACCGATGTCGAGGCGGCGATGGCGAAGATGAATCTCGCCTGGGGCCGCATCCGTACCGGCAAGGCGCTGCGCGAGCAGCCGACGCTGGCGCACCGCCAGTCCATCGTCGATGTCGATGACCGCGCCGGCGGCACGCGTCCGATCGTGCAGTCGCCCTATCGCTTCTCGCAGGCGATAAGCGGCGTGCGCGGCGGCGCGCCGCACAAGGGCGAGCATACGGACGACATCCTGCGCGGATGGCTTGGGCTGTCGGACAAGGAGATCGCCCAGCTTGCCGCGCAGGGCATTCTCACGCGGGATGGCGTGGCGCCCTAACCCGCCTTCGAGATCACCTTCAGGAACCGGTCGCCATAGCGATCGAGCTTCGCCTTGCCGACACCTGGCACGCCGGCCATGGCCTCAAGTGTTGCAGGCCGGCTCTCCGCCATCGCGCGCAGCGTGGTATCATGAAAGACGACATAGGGCGGAACACCCTGCTCCTTCGCGATCGCCGCGCGGGCCTTCCTGAGGCCCTCGAAGAGCGAGGCTGCGCCCTCTCCCATCTCCGGGATCGCCGCTCCATTGCGCTCGCGGCGCGCGGCGCGCCTGCTCGTATCCCGGCGCAGCATGACACGCTGCTCGCCACGCAGGATCGGACGGGCCTCTTCGCTGAGGCTGAGACCGCCATGCTCGGACCCGACCATGACGAGACCGGAAGCCGAGATCTGGCGCAGCACGGACTGCCAGGTCTTTGCGTCAACATCGGCGCCCTTGCCGAATACCGCCAGCCTGTCATGGCCGAGACGCCCGACCTTCTCCGTCGCCTTGCCGGTCAGCACATCGACAACATGCATCATGCCGAAGCGTTCGCCGGTGCGGTAGATGGCGGACATCGCCTTGATGACAGCGTCGGTTGCATCCCATGTGTCAGCCGGCGTGAGGCAGTTGTCGCAGTTCCCGCAATTGCCGGGATAGGCTTCACCGAACCAGGACAGGATTGCCTGCCGCCGGCACCTCGTCGTCTCGCAGATGTTGAGAAGCGCATTGAGCTTCGAGCGCTCGACGCGCTTGACCTCGTCGGGCGCTGCACCTTCGTCGATCATGCGGCGGCGAAGCACCACGTCGCTCATCGCATAGCACATCCACGCCGCGGCCGGATCACCATCGCGCCCGGCGCGGCCGGTCTCCTGGTAGTAGGCTTCGATCGAACCCGGCATGTCGAGATGGGCGACGAAGCGCACGTCGGGTTTGTCGATGCCCATGCCGAAGGCGACAGTCGCGGTCATCACGACGCCGTCCTCCTTGATGAAGGCATCCTGGTTGCGCGAGCGGGCGCCCGGATCCATGCCCGCATGATAGGGCAGCGCGCGCACACCCTGCCCGTTGAGCCAGGTTGCTGCCTCCTCCACCTTCTTGCGCGAGAGGCAATAGACGATGCCGCTCTCGCCGCGCCGCGTCGAGAGGAAGTCCAGCAGCTGCTCCTTGCCCTTCTGCCGCTGCACCATTGTGTAGGAGATGTTGGGTCGGTCGAAACTGGAGGCGAAGACTGTCGCATTCTGCAAACCGAGACGCTCGATGATGTCGGCGCGTGTCGCTGGATCGGCGGTGGCGGTCAGCGCCATGCGCGGCACGCCGGGGAAGTTGGCAGCGATGCCGGACAGCTCGCGATACTCGGGTCTGAAGTCGTGGCCCCACTGGCTGACACAGTGCGCCTCGTCGATGGCGAACAGGCTGATGTGCGCGTCCTGCAGCATCTGCTGGAAGCCAGCCGTGACCAGCCGTTCCGGCGCGACGTAAAGCAGCTTCAACCGGTCAGCGCGCAGGTCTTCCCGCACCATGCGCGCCTCGTCTGCGTTGAGCGAGGAGTTGAGCATGGCGGCCGGCACGCCTGCCTGTTTCAGCGCCTCGACCTGGTCGCGCATCAGGGCGATCAGGGGCGAGATGATGATTGCGACACCGGGCCTGCAGAGCGCCGGCACCTGGTAGCACAGCGACTTGCCCGCCCCGGTGGGAAACAGCACGACAGCATCGCCGCCATCCGTCACATGACGAACGACATCGCCCTGCTGACCACGGAAAACCGTATGGCCGAACACCTCTGCGAGGACAGTTTCGGGATTGAGGCGGCTGAGCTGCACGGTTTCCGGTCCATGGTGAGGGGAACTCATACGCACTTTCGCGTTTCCTGCCCCAGCCCGATTCCTTTCTTGTCTGTGAGTTGACGCAACCTGCCGCACCCACCTAGCGTTCCCAGAGCAGAACGACTGGCTGAAGGACCCCACCATGAAGATCAAGCTGTTTGCGACTGCCGCCATCCTGGCGCTTGGACTTTCCGCCTGCGGCGGCGGGGAACCTGCGCCTGCCGAGCCGACGCCCGTCGCCGAAGCGCCAGCTCCCACGCCGGAGGCCGCGCCTGCCGCAACGACCGGGATTGGCGCTGCGCCAGCCGACATCCCCGGCTTCATGAAGACGCGGCACGAGAATTACGAGGACATCGGCAGGAACATGAAGGTCCTGCAGGACAACATGAAGCTCGATGCGCCCGACATGGCAGCCGTCACCGCCGCCGCGACCAGGATCAAGGACTACGCCGCCCAGATGGGCACATGGTTCCCGGCCGGCACGGGCCCCGAAAGCGGGATCAAGACAGAGGCCAAGGCCGAGATCTGGACAGACCGCGCCACATTCGATGCCGCCGTTGTGAAGCTGCAGGAAGAGTCCGGCAAGCTTGCCACCGCCGCTGACGCTGCAACCTTCAAGGCTCAGTTCCCTGTGATGGGCGGCACCTGCAAGGGCTGCCACGACAAGTTCCGTCAGGAGGACAAGTAGTCAGCAGGTCGCACATGGAACCGGGCCAGCCGCCAGCCCCCCCCATGCCTGCGACCGCTCCGGCGGCGCAGAAGGTGTGGGACGTCCCGACGCGGCTGGTCCACTGGGCGCTCGCCATCGGCATCGCGACGTCCTGGTGGAGCGTCGAGAACAAGCAGATGGACATCCACTATTGGTCGGGCCTCACCGTGCTCGGCCTGCTGGTGTTCCGCCTGTATTGGGGCCTGGCAGGTCCTGAGACGGCGCGCTTCTCGCACTTCATCAAGAGCCCTGCGGTCGTCTTCGGCTATATTCCAAGGCTCTTCAGCAAGGACTATCGCGCAGCCTTCGGCCATAACCCGCTTGGCGCGCTCAGCGTTGTCGCACTGCTTCTGGCGATCATCGTTCAGGTCGGACTCGGCCTGTTCGCAACAGACACAGATGGACTGTTTGCAGGGCCACTCAACCGGCACATCGACTATGACACCGCGAAGGACGTCACCGACTTCCATGAGGACGTCTTCAACGTCCTCCTTGCCCTGATCCTGCTGCACCTTGCAGCGATCGCCTTCTACCTCGTCGTGAAGCGTATCAACCTCATTGGCCCGATGCTCACGGGCAAACGCCGCGGCGAAAATCTGACCGGGCCTGCGCACGGCATCGAACCGATCCCGCTATGGCGACTGGCGATTGGCCTGGCGCTGGCGTTTGGATTTGTGTGGTTTGTGGCCCGGTAGGGCGATGGGCGCCTGCAGCAAGACCTAGCTCGCCTCGTCCACACGACGCGAAAGCATCTCGATCCTTGCTGCAGCATCGGTCAGCAGGGTCGCTGCGCGGTTCTCGAGGTTACGGATGCGGTCGTCCATCGCCTTGGCGCCGTTGCCCACGGCCTGCGCATCGAGTTCATCCAGCAAGGACAGGCCAGCAGCAAGGAACAGGCGCTCAGCACCAAGATCGCCAAGCGCCTCGGTAAGCTCCAGCACGCGCTGGTCGAAGCGCGCGCCGAGTTCTTCCAGCCTGGCCTCCTGGCCGGGCGCGCAACTCAGCGCGTAACGCTTGCCTGCGATCAGGAGTTCAGCCTTGGCCACGTGAATCTGCCCCTCACTGCATACAACATAGCACCAGATCAGACTTTTCCGAGAGCCTCGCGAACCTCGGAAATCGCAGCCCCCAGCGCCTCCGACGCCTCATCCGCGAGCCGCTGCAGTTCCTTCTCGCGCGCTTTCGCAACGTCAAGATCGCTCGCCAGCCGCGCCCGGTCCTTGCGCAGGGCGTCCGCCTCTTT
>JBMOGP010000097.1:0-7600 GCA_049318285.1 Hyphomonadaceae bacterium | reverse complement strand
GGCGCACAATTGATGACATGGTTGACCTGACACTCGGGCATGTTGGCAGGCCCGGGGCGTTTGACTTCTCCGACCGCTCATTTGTCGGACCCTTGTTGCGCCAGTCGGAAACAATCATTGCCGATCGCGGCGCATGGCACGTGCCGCCTGCCGACACGCTTTTCGTGCAGCGCAAGATCAGCGGAATGGCCTTGCTTGCCATCCGCATGCAGGCCCGCGTGCCGGTACGCGACATGGTGGCAGACATGCTGGCGCGGTAGGCTGTTAACGGCCGTCGCGAGAGGAACCTCAGCCGTGCTACCGAACCGGCCGATTGCAACGCCTGTGGGCGCCCTGACCGCGCGCCGGTTCGCTCAGGACGGCGAGCCTCAGTCATATTGCTTCATGTCGGTGTAATCCCCGCTCGTGCGAAGCGTGATGGTGACAGGTTGGCCGCTGCGATTGCGCCAGAACCAGCCATGGCTGCCGGTGAAGGCGGCGGTCAGCTCGCCTTCCTGGCGGTCGACATTCGTACCCTTGCCGTAGCCGTGATAGTTGATCCCGGCACCGTCGCCATGTGTGTCGTAGTTCACCTTTGGACCATTGGTGAACCACGCGAAGCGTGCGGTGGCGCCCTTCTCCATGACCAGCTTGACCTCATAGCCCGCGTCGGGCGCAAGATTGACTGTGGTGGTGTCGGCCCATGCCTCGGCTTGGGGCGCTGATGGCGCCGGCGTCGGCTGGGTGCCCGGACCGGGCGAGGCCTCTGCAGGAGCTGACGGCAGAGACGGCACGTCAGCCGGCGCAGCAATGGTTGGTGATCCTGCAGTTTCGGCAGTTGCATCGGCCTTCGCCTCTTCTGCAAGCTTCATCTTGATGCGGCCCATTTCCGTCAGGCCGAGCAAGGAGCCCACGCCGGTCGGGTCGACGCCGTATTCAGCGGGAAGCACGGTTGTCACCAGGAGGGCGCTGGCGATGATCGCTGCAATGCCGGTCGATTTGAGAAGCCTGCCGGTCGAAGGCAGTTCAGAAGGATCAGGTCTTTCTGCGTTGAACATGGAATGTCTCCGGTCAAGCGAGGAAGTAGCCGACGAGCTGGTAGCCCGTCAGAACGAAACCGAGGGTCATGACGACCGTATTGGCGAGGTAGGCGTGTTTCCAGAAGCCTGGCGTTCTGCGCCAGAAGCCCATCGCGATGAGAATGGCGCCCAGGGCCAGAAGCTGACCCAGTTCAACACCGATGTTGAAAGCAACAAGGTTCACGACGAGGCCGTCAGACGCCATCTCGAAGTCCTGCAGCTTGGTCGCAAGGCCAAAGCCGTGGAACAGCCCGAAGATTAGGGTTGCCGCCTTGGTATTCGGCTGGAAGCCAAACCAGCGCTGGTAGGCGCCCATATTGTCCAGCGCCTTGTAGACGACTGACAGACCGATGATGGCGTCCACCAGGTAAGAACTGACGCTGATATTGCCGAGAACGCCGAACAGCAGTGTCACCGAGTGTCCGATGGCGAACATCGTCACGTAGATGCCGATGTCCTTCATCCTGTAGAGGAAGAAGATCACGCCAAAGAGGAAGAGCAGATGGTCGTAGCCCGTCACCATGTGCTTGGCGCCCAGGTAGACGAAGGGCCAGAACACGATCCCGCTCGTCTCCTGAATGTAGCCCTTGTCGCCAGCCTCAACCCCGTGGGCCAAGGCTGGCTGGCAGAACAGCAGCACAAGAAAGAGAGACGCCAGGAGCCATCTGATGGCGTGGAGCGAGGGCGCCACCGGGTGAGCGGACGGTCTGAAGAGCGTGTCAGCCATGCAGAACTCCATCGACGACCCGAAGCTGCAGCATGCCATCTGATCCAGCGGCGTCACCTGAATAGTGGCGGACGTGCTGGCGCGGTAGGCTGTGAGCAGGCGTTGCATGCGATCCCGTTGGTCTTCTGGAGGATCAGTCGTGCAGAAAGCCTGTCGCTCCCCTGACCCGACGCCGGTTCACAAGCATCATGGTACACACGCATCATGATGTCTCGCTCGACGGGGGCGCCGACCAGCGGCTCCAGGCGCTCAGGAGCGCTGTCTTGCGCTTTCGGAATGCGCGCGGAAGCATCGGGACACGTGGTTCGAGGTTAGATCCGCCTCCTGCGAGAGGCTCTAATGGAGCTTCAGGCGCGGGCGGATAACGTGATTGACGTGGCCGATCGCGATCAGGGCCAGCCCGCGGAGCCAGCCGTGGATCGCCAGCAGGTGCATCTGGTAGAGCGAGACGTAGACGAAGCGCGCGAGGCGGCCTTCGATTGCAAGCTTGCCCCCGATGAGGCCGCCCATCAGGCTGCCGACGGTTGAGTACTGGCTCAGGGACACGAGCGAGCCGTGGTCATGGTAGGTGAATTCGACGAGCGGCTTGCCGGCCATCGCATTCTTCAGGTTCCTGAAAACTGTCCCGGCCATCTGGTGTGCAGCCTGTGCGCGCGGCGGCACCGGCCGGTCCGAGCCCGGCTGCGGGCAGGCACAGCAGTCGCCAAGCGCATAGATCCGGTCGTCGCGCGTCGTCTGCATCGTGCGGCGCACGACAAGCTGGTTGCTGGCGTTGGTTTCGAGACTGCCGATATCCTTGAGGACGTCAGCGCCGCGCACGCCTGCCGCCCAGATCCTGAGATCTGCCTGGACTTCGCCGGCGCTGGTGATCACCGAGTCACGCGTGACCTCGGAGACCCGCGTGGATGTCTGCACCTTGACGCCCAGGCGCTCGAGCTCGTCGCGCGCGGCGGCGGACAGTTTCTCGGGCAACGCTGGCAGGATGCGCGGTCCGGCCTCCAGCAAGGTTGTGACCAGGCGCGTCTCGTCGAAGACTTCGAGGCCGTAGTGTTTCAGGCCGAGGGCGGCGTTGTAGAGTTCGGCGGCAAGTTCAACCCCGGTGGCGCCGCCGCCGATGATGGCGATCCTGACCTGCGCGTCGCTTGCAGGATCGGCGCTCATGGCGCGTGACACGCGCAGGCACTGGTTGAGCAGCTTGAGGCGGAAGCGGTCGGCCTGTTCGCGTTCGTCGAGCAGGATGCAGTTCTTTGCAGCGCCCGGCGTGTTGAACGTGTTCGTCACCGAGCCGATGGCAACGACCAGGTAGTCATACCGGATGGTTTGCCGGCCGATGACCTCGGCGCCGTCCTCGTCAAGCAATGGCGCGATGATGACCTGGCGATTTTCCCTGTCGATGCCCTCAAGTGCGCCCCAGAAGAATCGATAGCCCCAGCGGGAGCCGTGGCTGCGATAGCCGACTTCATCGAGATTGGCGTCGAGCGCCCCGGCGGCGACTTCATGCAGCAACGGCTTCCAGATGTGGGTTCGGCTTTTCTCGACGAGGATGATGTCGTGACGCTTACGGCCGTACTTGGCGCCCAGCCTGCGCGCCAGTTCGAGGCCACCTGCGCCGCCCCCGACGATCACGATCTGTGTTTTTTTCATGCCGACTTTTGCCGCATCCATTCATTCGCGCCAAGCATTCTCACAAGAGCAGCGTTTCCGGCATTCTGAAACCCCGGATTTCGCGCACCGGGGCGGCCAGCTTGCCGTTGCGTCAGCGGGCTTGTCCTGGCTTGCGAACGGCGCCCAATCATCTTCGGCGCCCACCCCTGGCGCTTGCCGGACGCGAGACGATGGCCGATCAGACAACGACATGCGACGTCCTCGTCATCGGGGCTGGCGCTGCCGGCCTCATGTGCGCCATCGAGGCGGGGCGGCGGGGGCGGCGCGCCATCGTGATCGACCATGCGGACAGGCCCGCGGAGAAAATCCGCATCTCCGGCGGCGGGCGGTGCAATTTCACCAACCTGCATGTGACGCCGAAGCAGTTCCTGTCGCAGAACCCGCACTTCTGCGTCTCCGCGCTCAAGCGCTACAGCCAGCATGATTTCATTGCGCGGGTGACGGCACGGGGCATCGCCTGGCATGAAAAGACGCTGGGCCAGCTGTTCTGCGATGGGTCTGCAAGGCAGATCATCGACATGTTGCTCGACGAGCTCGCGCTGGCTGGCGGCGCCTTGAGGCTTGGCGTCGAGCCCGGCGCCGTGACGCGCGCGGGTGATGCATTCAGCGTTGCGACATCGCAAGGTGCGATAGCTGCCGCGTCCGTGGTGATCGCAACGGGTGGCAAGTCGATCCCGAAGATGGGCGCGAGCGGATACGCTTATGATGTGGCGAAGGCGTTTGGGCTGAAGATCGTCGAGCCGCGCCCAGCCCTTGTGCCCTTCACGCTGGCGGAGCCGAAGCTCGCGCCGGTGGCGGAACTCGCAGGCGTTTCGGTGGAGGCGCTTGTGAGTTGCGGCAAGACGCGCTTTGCGGAAGGGCTGCTGTTCACGCATCGCGGACTGTCAGGGCCCTCGATCCTGCAGATCTCGTCCTACTGGCGTGAGGGCGAGGAGATTTTCGTTGATCTCGCGGGCGGGCGGAATGTGTTCGAGGAACTCAGGCGTGAGCGGCGCGAGCGGCCAAAGCTGCAGCTCGACACGGCGCTGGCGCACTTTGCTCCGAAGCGGCTGGCCGACCAGATTGCAGCGCGGACATTCGGCGCGATGCGGCTGGCGGATTTGTCGGACGCCAGGCTGCGCGAGGTGGCGGCTGCGGTGAATGCCTGGCGGATCGTTCCGGATGGGACGGAGGGGTGGCGTACGGCGGAGGTGACGCTGGGCGGGATCGATACGGATGAGCTGTCGTCGCGCACGATGGAGGCGAAGGCGGCGCCGGGTCTCCATTTTGTCGGGGAGTGTGTGGATGTGACCGGCTGGCTGGGCGGCTACAACTTCCAGTGGGCGTGGAGCTCGGGCTGGGCGGCTGGCCAGGTGGCGTGAGCGCGCCTGTCCTGCGGCATCGGGCCGGGGGTGGCGCAGATTCCCGAGATGTGTTGCTCAGCCGGCGGGAGCGGCTTTGGGAGCTTCGAAGCGGGTCTTCAGCGCGGTGGCGAAGGCGTCGACCGTTGGGGCGTCGGCGAGGCGGCGGACGGCTTCGGTGAGGCCGGCGCCCGAGACGTCTGACTGGGCGGTGATGAGATCAAAGCTGGCCTTGTTGCGATTGCCCGTCATGGCGTTTGCGTAGGTGCGCAGCTGCGTGGTCATGACGCTGTCCCTGGCCATGCGGGCGGCGATTGCAGCCTTGAAGACAAGGTCGGCATGCTTTTCGGTCGCCTGCCCTGCGGGCGGCAATATGGATATGAGCGCACGGGCGGCTTCGGGCCACTTGCGGTCGCGCCAGTAGGCGTCGGCGATGAGTGATTTCGCCTCGGGGCCCTCGAGCGGCTCGACGAGTTCGATGACGTGGTCGAAGCGACCAAGGTCGCGATAGGCGGCGGCTTCGAGCAGGCGGCGTTCCAGCGCGAGGGGCTTTGGCAGCGACGGTTGCCGTGTCGAGTTGAGGGCGGCGAGCGCCTTGTCCGGGCTTTTGTCCCAGAGATAGATCGTGGCGAGATCGACAGCGACTGCGGCCTTGCCGGTGCCGCGGATCCGGTTGTCAACCTGGTATTGCAGAAGGGCGCTTGCGGGCTCGAGCAGGTCGAAGGCGACGAGGCGCTGGGCGAGCTTGCGCACCATCTGGTCGCCGTCGGGGCCGATCGGCATCAGCGTGTCATCAAATTCGTAGAACAGGGCGACGGCCTGGATCGGATCGAGCCGGTCTGCCTCGCCATTGAGAAAGAGGCGGCGGAAATAGTCGGCGAGCTTGAGGCGCAGTTCGCGCGAACCTAACGCATTAGCGTCGCGCATTGCGGTTGACTGGGCAAGCAGGAGCGCGTCGCGGAAGCGCCCGACACGCATGTACTGGTCGGCCAGGATGCCGACGGTCGCCATTTCCACCTGATCGCCGCGCCAGCGGAAGCGAAGGGCGTCGAGTTCAGCGGCGGCGTCGTTGGCGCTCATCTTGTTGGCTGGAACCGCGAGTTCGAGGCGGCGCAGTTCGGCGCGGACGGCGACGGGCTCGACTGCCGTCTTTGCGAGCTTGTCGACATCAGCCCACGCCGCAGCGGGGCTGTCCATCACCGCCTTGAGATCGGCGAGCACGAGCTGGCCGCGCTCCTTCGTCTCGCGCTCACCGTTCGAAATGGCGAGATTGGCGTGGCGGCGGGCGGCGTCGAAATCGTTGACCCGCATGGCGGTTTCGGCCCACGCTGCGGAAAAATCCGCAGCATGAAGGGACGGGTAGAGGAAGAGCTGCTTCTCCGCCGACCGGAAGAGCTCGATCGCACGCTCCCAGTCCTCGCGCTGGGCGGCGACCATGGCCAGCCAGAGGGCGGCGGATGGATCGCCCCGCAGCACGCCGCGCAAGAGATTGTCCTCGGCGTCCTTGAGGCGGCCGGCCATGTAGCTGGCTGCGCCGCGCATGCCGAGGACGTTGGCATCCTGCTCAAGCTCGGGCCGGTCGGATACCGCGACGCGGAGAACGCCGAGCGCCTCATGCGCCTGGCCATGACCGATGTGGAAGCGCGCGAGCTTCAGCGCGGCCTCGGCGCCCGCGGGAGAGGCGGGATCAGAACCGGCCGCGGCTGATTCAAGCTGTTCTAACTGCTTGACGTACTGCTTGCCACGGGTCGCCCCCCATGCGGCAAAATCCATGAAGGCGGGATTGGCGATGGCCTGGCCCGCGGTGATTTTCGCGACCGGCTGCTCGGTTGCGGTCTGGGCGTCGGCGCGCATCGAGATGACAACACGTTCGCCTTCGAGTGTGACCTGGACATCGTCGGACTTGGGCGCGATGGCGACGCCGTGGGCCGTGGCGGGGAGCGAGGCTTCGACGAAATCGCGCGGCGTCAGCGACGCGGTGGACGGGCCATAGGAGACGGCGACGGCCAATTGATCGCCGATGACCGGGTCCTCGAACCAGACGATGCCGGCGGCGCCGATCAGCATCGTCTCGATGCGGGCGCTGCCATCATCGCGATTGCGTCGTTCGGATGTGGTGAAGCGCTGCGGCCGCATGGCGCTCGGGGCTATCTTGAGGCTCCACGAGGACTCGTCCATCTCGGCGGAGACGGCGAGGCCCTTCGGCGTCTCGAGGCGAAGCACGGTCGCGTTGCGCACGCGTGTGGTGCGGGCGCGATAGCCGACGGGCAGGCTGGCGGCGTCGATCTTGAGATCGGCGTTGGCGGCAAAGACAGCCCAGACGACGGGGCCGCGCGCAAACACGGCGGCGGGCGCGGGCGCGGCGAAGGGGAAATCGAGTTGCAGGCCATTGGCCAGCGGGGCGGCCTTGACCAGTACGACGCCATTGCGCGGGGCGGGATCGGACCAGGCCGATGCAAGGGCGGTCACGCGATCGGGACCGCCGATGGCGATGGAGGCAGGCGTGCCGGGTGTTGCAACTGCGGCGGGCTGCGTCGGCGGCGGCGTGAGGCTGATGGCCCCGCCCTGCTCTTTCGGAGGGGAAGCTGGCCTCGCGGGCGGCGGGGTGACTTTGGTCTTGTCCTGGGCCGTTTCCGGCGGAAGCGGTTTCGAGATGTCGACGACGAGCGTGTCGCCTTCGAGGAACGCCTTCAGCGGCAGCTGGTCCTTCGACTTGATGGTGACGAGATAGCCCTTGTCGGTGTTCTCGCCCTCAAAGCTGGCGAGATTGGGCGGGGGCGTGATGCGCAGGTAGGCGAGATCTGGTTTTG
>JBMOGP010000096.1:0-7643 GCA_049318285.1 Hyphomonadaceae bacterium | reverse complement strand
CGCATCGCCTCGATCGCAGGCCTGCCGTCCTGCAGCCGGATCACGAGACCTTCGCGGTCTGGATAGACGTCCTGCGCCATGTTGTGGAAGCGCAGCGGGACCTTGATCTCCGAGAACGGGTCAATCGACCAGCCGGGGACCGTCTCGCCCTTGAGGATCGCCTGCCGGTAGTGATTGCACATCAGCTGCTTTTCCCGAGAAACCAGGCCTGCACACCATGCACGGCTCGCAGGATTGTGGCGACCTGCTGGCTGAACGGGATGGCCCCGCCGGCCAAAAGGCAGCCTTGGCGCACCAGCGTGCGCAGATGCGCTTTGTCCTGCCAGCGGACAACCAGCCGGGGATCGCCGACAAGGGCGACGAGGATGGCCGCAGGGCAGGCGAAGGCAACATCCATGAGCACCCGGGCGATGCGCCGGGCGTCCGTCATGGGCGCCATCTCCGCCCCGGCATGGCAGCCCGCTTCCCGTCGAAGACGCAGGGCCACAGATGCCCGGCCGCGATTCCCATGCTGCCCTTTCGCCGACGCGACTTGACGTTGATCAAGGCGAACATCGCGCGCGCTCTGGGTTAGTTCGGATGCGTCAGCCAATGCCAGACCAGACGGAGTTGCGTGAAATGTACTCAAGCATGGCCCAGAATCTGGGAATGTCTTCGCTCATGGTCGCTGCGACCGTGACCATCCATTTCTTCGGCCTGCTGACGCTGCTATCCTTGCTTCGACGACATAGTGGCCGTTTCCGCGCGCACGAGAGCGTCGTCGGCCAGGGCGCGCTGATCATGTCCGTGATCTTCGGCCTGTTCGCCATACACACCGTGGAAATCTGGCTCTATGCCTTCGCCTACATGCTGCTCGGCGCCGTGGCGGATTTCGAATCCGCGCTCTACTTTTCAACCGTGACCTTTGCATCCCTCGGTTATGGAGACATCGTCCTGTCGCGTGACTGGAGACTGTTCGGCTCCATCGAAGCAGCCAACGGCGTGATCCTGTTTGCCTGGTCCACCGCCTTCCTGCTGTCGGTCATGGCGCGCCTGAAATCGCTGGAGCATGACTGGCTGCAGCGGTGAGCCACCGCTGCCTGCTTCGCACGACCCCTGCCACGGCGCCTGAAGCACCAGCGTGTCGCGCCGGTGCTCATCGTTGCAGATGACAGGTCCGTCCTACCCTTCCACGGCAAATGTCAGGCCCGCGCGCGCCGGCAGGCGCCGCAGGAGCGCCTCGCCCATTGCAGAGGCAGGGGTCCAGCACCCGCCCGCGACCTGTTCGCGCGGGATCTCGCGGATCAGACAGATCGCGCACTCGGCGATGATCTTCGATGTGGAACCGTAACCCGGATCGCGGTCGCCTTTGACCGATGCGCGCAGGGTGCGACCGTCGGGATACGCGGCGATGAAGAGCAGATCGTAGTATCCGGCCTCGCGCTCTTCCCTGGTCGGGCCCTCGCCGGGTTTCAGGCGCCCGCCGAACGAAAATCCGGCGGGGGGTGCCGCGCCGGGTCCGCTGGCCATGGACATTTCATCATAGACAAAGTCCTGGCCCCAGGCGTGGCCAAGCAGGAAGTTCGACCGGTGAACGGCTTTCGTATTGATCGCCGACATCATGAAGGGCGAGACCCACGACCCCGTCACGCTGTCTTCGTACGTTGCGGTCAGGTCGGGTTGCTCAGGGCCGGTGAAGCCGGGCGTCAGGGCGAACGGATTGGCGAGCAGGACGCCGATGGAGGGATCCTTCTGTATCGCTGCAGCCGTCGCCGTTCCGGAAGCCATCGTGCCACCCGAGAGCCCGCCATTGATTGCGCGCACCCGCCCGCGGACACGCGGGGCATAGGCGCCGAACCTCTTCTTCGCCTCGTTCTCCACGAACAGGACGCCGAGATCGAAGGGAACGGAATCGAAGCCGCAGGAGAAGACCAGCCGCGCCCCGCTCTGCTTTGCGGTCGCTTCATGCTCCGCGATCATCCTTGCGATCCAGTTGGACTCGCCGGTGAGGTCGACATAGTCCGTTCCCTCCCTGGCGCAGGCGGCGACCAGCTTGTCGCCATAGAGCTGATATGGACCGGCAGTCGTCAGCACCACTGCAGCTCTCTGCACCATGCTGGCCAGCGCAGCGTCATCCTCGGCGTCAGCGACGATCAGGGCGGTGTCGGCCTTCGCGCCGATGAGGTCACGGATGTCGGCAAGCCTCGCCGCGCTCCGGCCGGCCATGGCCCATTTCACATCGCCAGCATTTGCGACGAGATATTCCGCAACAAGCCGGCCTGTGTAACCGCTGGCGCCGTACACCACGATATCGAATTCACGCGTCAATTGTCTTTTCCTTCCCTGTGGTATCGGCCCGTCAGTGTGGACAGGTCTCCGGCCGTTGCAGGCCGGACTGCGTCCCGGTCATGAAGCCTTGCACGGCTTCGCTGCGATCGTCAGCACGCACACATCCGACTGGGCGGTCGGCCTGCAGGGCCAGTGCACGGCGCACCGTGTCCGCGCCCTCATCGACGATCCGCGCTGCCGCGTCCCATCCTATCGGCCGTCAAAGCGCGGTGCGCGCTTCTCGACGAAGGCGACCGCCGCTGCCTTGTGGTCGGCAGTCTCGAAGGTGCGGATCATGTGAACCGCCTCCGCATCGAGCACATCTGACAATGAAAGGCGAAGGCCAGCGTTGAGATTGCGCTTCATGTAACCGATGGCAATCGTCGGCAACGCCGCCAGCTCGGCAGCCCACGCCTGCGCCGCTTCGGGAAGCTGTGCGGCCGGTACAGCACGGTGAACCAGGCCGATGCGCAGGGCTTCAGCGCCCTCGATCACCTGTCCGCTGAAGTACATCTCGCGCGCCCTGGCTGCGCCGACAATATGGTTGAGAAAGTAGCTGCCCCCGAAATCGCCGGACAATCCGATCTTTGAGAACGCAGTGGTGAGCTTGGCGCCTTCCGCAGCAATGCGCAGGTCGCAGGCGAGCGCGAGCGACAGACCGGCGCCCGCCGCAGGGCCCGGGATCACCGCCAGCGTCGGCTTGGGCATCTCGTGGAGCCAGCGGCTGACCTCCATACGCATCCGCAGGTCCGTCACGCGATGGTCAAAGGTGGTCTCCTCCGTCTCTCCGTCAGCTCTCCGCGCGAAGCCTTTCACGTCGCCGCCCGAGCAGAAGGCTGAACCCGCGCCCGTGAGAACCACCAGTCGGACCGAAGGGTCGTTGGCGAGGCGCGGCAAAGCCTCGGACAGCCCGTCAAACATTTCAGCCGACAGCGCGTTGCGGGCTTCGGGGCGGTTCATGGTCAGCGTCGCGATGCCGCCGTCGATGCTTTCGAGCAGGTCCTGGTTCATGGGTAGCTCCCGTGGATGGCCTTGGATGGCTTGGGTTGTGTTGCACTGTTCGCAGCTGCGCCACGACAGTAAATTCTGGATCTCGACTTTGAGGCGCTTTGCCTTCCCCGACCAGACGCACACCAGCCGCGACATGGGCGACGCATGGAAGGGCGGTGGGCGGTCGCGGTGGGCAATTCTGTGCCCGCATCAGCTGTCTTGGAGCATCTCCTCGATCTGCCCGAGGCGTTCCTTTCCGAAGAACATCTCCGTGCCGACAAAAAAGGTCGGGATGCCGAATACGCCGCGTTCGACCGCTCGCTCGGTATTGTTGATCAGGGCCTGCTTGATTGCCGCATCCTGCGTCCCCGCGTGAAGGCTTTCGGCATCAAAACCGGCTTCCGTCAGCACCGCGGTGACCGCGGCGACGTCGCTGACGTCGAGCCCCTTTTCCCAGATTGCAGGCGTCATGGTGTCGATGAACCTGATCTGATCATCGTCCTGCAGCGAGACCAGCATCCGCAGCAGGTTGACCGAGTTGAAGGGAAATTTCGGGTTCATCCTGAACGCGGTGAGCCCGTGCCTTGCGATGAAGCGCTGCATTTCGAGCGCGGCATAGGCATTCTTGCCCTTCACCTCCGCATCGCGAATGAAAGGCGGGGCATTGCCAGTCAGCTTGTGCATGCCGCCAAGGAATGCCGGCGTGATCCTGATCTGCGCGCCCTGTCGCGCGGCAAGTTCGTGCAGTGGCCGCCACACCAGATAGGCGTTGGGACTGACGAAATCGAAGATCAGCTCAATCGTTCTTGTCACATCCATTCTCCTGTCGATCCCGGGGCCAACACGCTTTCCAGCAGGCGTGCATGTGCGCCTTGTCCTCCGGCATGCACCCCAACCGATCCGCCATGAGTTAAGCGTGACCGGGCATGAAGTCCACGCCGGATACGTCGCCGATCATGACCGGCACCCGATCGGGCCAAGCCCTGAGAAGCGCTGCGGCTGCCTCGGCAGACGCACGCGCGTGAAAGTCAGGCGCATGGAGGGTCGTGAGCAGGTCGCGCGGATCCCTCAGTGCGTGCGCCGGCGACAGGACAAAGGCGTCTGCGCGGGCCTGCGCGGCGCCGAGGACACGCGGACCAGGCGGAATCGCGATGGCGAAGATCTGACCCGCCGCGCAGCCGTCTCCTGCCTGCCCTGGTCGCAATCTAGCAGTTGGCCGCCCTTGCCGCGTCGCGCCGGTAGGTGATCGACGACATGAAGAGACACAGGATGCTGCCGAGGTTGAACAGCAGCATGAACTCCAGCGCGCGACGGAGCGAAACTGCAGGTCCATCCGAGGCGAACGCGCTCGACAGGAAGCCGACCAGTGTTGGTCCGCCGCCGATGCCGAGCAGGGTGAGGCAGAACAGCGTGAACGCGCTGGCGACGGCGCGCATCTTCACGCCGACAAGTTCCTGCGCAGCGGTGTAGGCGATGCTGGCATAGACGAGGCCAATGAAGCTCGGCACGATGTTGAACAGATAGGCGTTCTGAAGCGACCCTGCGTTCAGGAAGCCCCACGCAAAGGGCAGGGCGACGATGGCGCTGGCAAGAATGATCCACGGACGCCAGCGCAGGTCCTTGCGGGACAGCCGGTCGCACACGAGGCCGATAAGCACCGCTCCAAGTCCGCCCAGTCCGCCCACCAGGAGGCCAAGCGCAAGGCTCACCTCGCCGACGCCGGCACTGTAGGTGCGGATCAGCAGCGGCGAGGTCCAGGCGAGAAAGGCGTTCGCCGAAACACAGATCATCATGCAACCGGCAAGCAGCCACAGGAATGCCGGCTGGCCGAGCATGAATGAAAATGTCTGCCTGATCGAGGGACGCGCCGTGTCGACGCGCGCCTCCGATTGTCCGCGCTCCGGCTCCCTCACCGTCAGCCAGACGACGAGCGCAAGCACAAGGCCTGGCGCGCCGGCGACGAAAAAGGCCGCACGCCAGCCATAGAGTTCATAGACGTAGCCGCCGAGGGGGAAGCCGGCGAGAATCCCAAGGCCGATGCCAAGCGTATAGACGCCAAGCGCAGTCGCGCGCTGCGAGGGCGGATAGAGGTCAGCGATCATCGATGTCGCAGGCGGGGTGCCGCCTGCTTCGCCGAGCCCAACGCCCATGCGGGCGAGCAGCAGATGCCAGTAGGTCTGCGCAAAGCCGGAAAGCACTGTCATGAATGACCAGAAGCCAAGCGACAGCGCAACAATGTCACACCGCACGCCGCGGTCGGCCCAGATCGCAACGGGTATCCCGACTGTCGAATAGACCGCAGCGAAGCCGAGGCCCGAGAGCAGGCCCAGATGCCAGTCCTCGAGCTTCAGATCCTCGCGGATCGGCTCGAGCAGAATCACAAGCACCTGCCGGTCGATGTGATTGAAGGCATACACAAGCGTCAGGATCGCCAGCACATAATAGCGCGATTGCCCCGGTTGTGCGTGTGTCTGGTTCATTGCGACCTCTGAGAGAAGAACCGGATGCAAGCTTGCTGCATACACGGTCGAGCCCGCTCCCCCGGAGCGTGTCCGCGCCGGCCTGAGCGCCCGCCAAGAAAGCGCGACAGACGTCGCGGCAGCGACGGCCTGCTCTCTTCGAACGCGACGAGAATTCTCGACATCGCCACCCACTTCGGCAAGGGCCAGGCTGTGACTATACCCGTATCGAACGGCAACACATCCCCGCAAAACCGGGCGACGCTACGGCAGCTCATGGTCAGGGCGTGCAGCTTGCAGGCAAGCGGGGGCGCACAAAGGCGCGCATGTGCTGGTCTCCCCCGAACGATAATGGTGCGGACTTCCGCGCATCCCGCCGCCTTGCTGCGCCTCGCCTCCCTGACGATGAGGACATGCCTGTCAGCGCCGCATGAAAACGCCTGAGGCCGATACCATCACGCCCCCAGACCGCGCCACGCGCGCGCGCTGACTCTTGCGGTCCGCGCGCCCGTGGCGCTCCGTCAGCGAGATCGCGCCACGTCAGTGGACGCTGCCTCTGCGAGGAGCACGGACAATGGCCAGAACAGCCGGCACCTTTCCAAGGCGGTGACGCTGCCGACGCCTGACGCCGAGGGGATCCTGACGCCGAGGGGATGATGACACTGTCCGGTGCAGGGCGCGACTTCGAAGACAACATGAAGTCGGACGGTCCTGGACGAATCGTCAGCGGCGGGCCTCGCGCATGGGAGGAGGGGGCGCTTCAGCCGCCGCCGACAATGATCACCAATTCGCTTTCGCGCCGGCCATCATCGACACGACAGACCGCGACGCCCGCGGCCTCTGAGGCGCGGAAGGCGACGATCGCCGGGCCGTGGTCCGCTTCAAATGCTCACGCCGGGTCCGCCGCACCCGATCGTGCGCTCAACTGACCTCGACGCGGTTCGTTCCAGGCGCAACCTGGATGCGGGCCCGGCGCGATATGGCGCCATCCGCCGCCGTCACCTTGTCGAGAACGTGCACGGATGTCTCCCACCTGTCCCTGGTGACGTCGCACAGCATGAAGCCGCGCTGGCGGTTGACGAACTTGAGTGAAGCGTTGGCGCCCATCACGGCCTGATCGTTGGGCGACAGGTCCTGGCCATCACCGCCTGAGGTGATCGAGGTTGACGTGAACTCGACGGCGACCGGGCTTGAGCCGGGCTTGCGGCTGTCGAGATGGACCTCGCCTGCATAGTTCACATGCTCATCGCCGGTCAGCACCACGACGTTTCGAATGCGCGCATCAGCAATATGCTGCAGGACGCGTCCACGCGGGGTCCGGTAGCCCGCCCAGCTGTCGACATTGGCGCGATAACCTTCGCCCGGGTCGCGATCGAGATCCATCATCACCATCTGCTGCGCCAGTACGTTCCAGCGCGCCCTGGAGGCAGATAGCCCCTGCTTGAGCCAGGCCTCCTGCGCATCGCCGAGGAAGTGCGGCGCAGACTCAAGGTCCGTGCATCCCTGGCTCTGGTCATTGCAGGGTTGGTTGGAGCGGTACTGGCGCGTGTCAAGAAGATTGAGTTCGAGGAGGTCGCCGATCGGCGCGCGTCGGTAGAGCTGCAGGCTTGCGCCATTCGGAAGCGAGGAGCGGCGCAGGGGCATATGTTCGTAATACGCCTGGAACGCCGCCTGCTTGCGAAAACGGAACAGCTCGGGCGGCGTGCCCTTCTCATCCCATTCCGATGCCCAGTTGTTGTCGGTCTCATGGTCGTCCCATACCGGATACCAGGCTGCTGCAGCATGTGCGGCCTTGAGATCGGGATCGGACTTGTACTGGGCATAGCGCCGCCGATAGTCGTCGACACTGAAGATTTCCCCGGGAAGGTGGCGACGGTTGACCAGGGC
>JBMOGP010000095.1:0-7682 GCA_049318285.1 Hyphomonadaceae bacterium | reverse complement strand
CCCGAGCCCTCGCAGTTCGAGCTGACGGTCACGGAGGCGAAGTCGAAGATGATGGCCGATCCGGCCGCCGCTTACGATCTCGCGCTCGCAGCAGAAAAACTCGCCAAAACAGATGGCACGGTCGGTGCTCCCCATGCTACCGAGGCCGCTACGGCCCTCTGGTTGCAGGGCGAGGCCCTGAAGCGGCTCAATCGGGGAGCTGAGGCTTTACCGATACTCGAAGCCGGTCTTGCGATCGCGCGCGAACAAGCAAGCGACAAGAAGATCTATGGTGACCTGATGATGGCCCGAGGAGGCGCTGCGGTCACTGCCGGGGATTATGGGCTGGCCCTGACCCACTACCGTGGCGCACAGGAACTTTTCGCCGCACTGAAGGAAGATCGCAGCCAGGCGCTGGCGCTGCAACAGGTCGGCGGCATCTACATCGATGCGCGTGACTACCCCAAGGCGCTCGGCTTCTACCAGCGCGCCGGCGCGATATTCGCGGGAGACGCGTCGATCAACCTTGCCCGTCTCAACAATATCGCCAATGCTCAGCACAAGGTGGGTCGTCTCGATGAAGCCGAAGCAGGCTTCCGGCAAGCGCTGGCCATCGCGGTGGAGATGAAGAGCCCGCTCCTGCAGAGCCGCATTCTTGCCAACCTCGCCTCCGTGCAGCTCGACGCTGGCCGGCTCGTTGAGGCAGACAATACTGCTGCCGAAGGCCTGGCGCTGTCGGCCAGGGGAGGACCGCTTGGCTGGGAGAAATTTCTCTGGGGTGTGCGCGCGCAGGTGGCCTTCGCAGGCGGAAACGCGGCTCGCGCCGCAGAGATGATGGCCATTACCTTTCAGGGACAGGACATCACGCAAACGCCAATGCCCTTCCTGGAATTCCACGACAGCGCCCAGGAGATCTATTCTGCGCTCGGCCAGAGCGAACTAGCCCTGAGCCACTTGAAAGCGTTCAAGCGGCTCGACGACGATGCCCGAGACGTTTCGGCGGCCGCCAACACAGCCCTCATGGGCGCCCAGTTCGATTTCGCCGGCCAGGAACTCAGCATAGCCAGACTGCAGACCGAAACACTGGGAAAGCAGATTGCGCTCGAACAGGCGCAGGCGCGTCAAACAACCACAATCCTGTCTGCAATGCTGGCTTTCGGCGTGATCATGCTGGCCGCCGGCATCGTCCATTACAACGCGATGCGCAGGAGCCGGAACACGATCCAGAAGGCCAACGCTGAACTCGGTGAAACCAACGCAGCCCTCGGCAAGGCGCTCAGGGCGAAGTCGGAATTCCTTGCCACCACGAGCCATGAAATCCGTACGCCGCTGAACGGCATTCTCGGGATGACGCAGCTGCTGATGCATCGCAAGGATCTCGACGCTGACGTTCGCGAACGGGTTGAGCTCGTTCATGTCTCAGGCGAGGCAATGAAGGCGATCGTCGACGACATTCTCGATATCGCCAAGCTCGAAAGCGGCCCTGTTGCAACAGAGATCGTAGAGTTCGATCTGCAAAGGACACTCGCCAGCATCAGCCAGGTCTGGCGCGACAGCGCGGAAAAGAAGGGTCTTGCAATAGACTGCCATATCGATCCGGATCTGGGTTCCATCGCAGGCGACGAGCGGCGCATCCGCCAGATTGTCTCCAACCTGCTGTCGAATGCAGTGAAGTTCACCGACGCCGGGGAAGTGCGCATGAAGGCGCGCATCGAGCGTGGCGCCGATAAGGCTATGCTGGTCGTCGAAATCACCGACACGGGCTGCGGCATCCCCGCTGACCAGCTCGAAGCCGTGTTCGAACCGTTCCACCAGGTAGATGGCGGGACAACCCGCAGGCATGGCGGGACGGGGCTTGGCCTCTCGATCTGCCGGCAGCTCGCGCGTGCATTGGCCGGCGATGTAACCTTGCGCAGCACGCCGGGAACAGGATCAATGTTCACGCTTTGCCTGCCGGTCGAAGAACCGGTCGTCGTCGCGGCCCGGCCGCAAGGTGGCGAAACTGCCAACACCGTCCTGGTGATCGACGGCAATCCCATGCGACAGACCATCCTGGAAGGTCTGCTGGCAGGCGTCGGAAGGCAGGTCGTGATGGTCGATGATCTTGCGACCGGATTGCAGGCGACACGTAACGGGCCGCTTGAAGCCGTACTCATATTCTCTGAGAACCTTGGCGAGGGCATAGGTGACGCGTTGACCAACAGCATGGCGCTGCGCGAAGCTGCCGGAGCGGCGCGCCTTGTGGTCTGCCTCGAGCCCGGGTCGATGATCGAGCAGCCGATGCTTCGCCTCTCGGGCGTCGATGAAATTGTCGCCGGGCCGTTTGATCCACTGGCGACGCTCGCCGCGTTGGCGCCATCCGCCTGTGCGCCCACGGAAGCGGCGCCAGCCTATGGTTCGGAATCTAACGCGGCATAGTCCCGATCGGGACTGGCTGTCATGGGATGGTAAAGCAGATGCGTGTCCTCTTCGTCGATGACGACGCGATGAACCGGCGGGTCGTACGCGACATGATGCAAATCGCGGGCGTGGCGCTGGAGGAGGCGCCCGATGGCGAGACCGGCCTCAAGATGGTCGAAGCCGGAGAGTATGCTGTGATCCTGATGGATCTCAGGATGCCGGGCATGGATGGCCTTACCGCGATCAGGCATATTCGCGCACGCGGCGATGCAAAGGCCCAACTGCCGATCATTGTCGTCACGGCTGACACCTCACTGGATATCCGTGAGACCTGCCTCGCGGGCGGCGCTGACGATGTGATGATGAAGCCGGTAGCGATGAAAGCGTTGTTCAAGGCGATGGGTGAGGCGATCGCCGCGCACGCCAAACGCTAGGCGAACGTCGCTTAAGCAGGCTTTTGCAAAGCTGCTGGTTGATGACCCCCAACCCCCGTCGTCAGAGAGCTTGGATTGATGCTGCATGACAGTTCGCAGTTCATCGACAATCAGCCAACGCCCTACCCGACGACAGGCCTCGGCGGCGGCCGGAACCTGCTCGTCCAGCAGCCCACAGCCTCCTAGCCGACGCCGAAGCCGCGTTGAGCTGGAAGTTCCTCGACATCGCGCAGGCTCAGCGTGAAGCCGAAGCAGAGCCAGACCGCGTGCTGACTGACGGTTGCTGGGAAGCGGCGCCGTTTGTGCGATATTCGGGTCATTGGAATCTCCTGAAGGCCAATGAACACGGCCTGCCTTGAGACGTTGACGCGATTCAGCCCTGCTTGAGCGCCAAAGTATGGACCGCCCGCCTGGGCGGAGTTCCGCGCATCACCGCCTGATGCAGTCAGATGAGACCGTAGGTTCGCCCGTCGTCAGTATCCAGCATTCGCTCGGACGGCGGGAAGGTCGGCGCCTGTACAGCCCCGGGTTTCTATCGACACCGTCGCCCTCCCTTTTCATTCAGCCGTCGCAATGGCATGCCAGCAGCTCATGCCGAACCGGGGCACTCCATGCGCGCACTCCTCGCCGTCCTGCTGGTCTTGCTGTTACCCTCGCCTGCACATGCGTGGGGCCAGATTGGTCACCGCGTCACGGGCGCCATCGCCGAACCCCTCCTTACGCCGACGGCCGCACACGCGATCCGCGGGATTATCGGTTCGGAGACGCTGGCTGAGGCGTCCACATGGGCCGACGAGATGCGTTCGAGCCCCGATCCTTTCTGGCAGAGCGCGGCCAATCCCTGGCACTATGTCACGGTACCGCCAGGCAGGTTCTACGCCGATGTTGGCGCGCCTTCCGACGGAGATGCCGTGACCGCGCTCGGGAAGTTCCGGGAGACGCTCAAGGATCCCAAGGCTGCGCTTGCCGACAAGCAGCTGGCGCTTCGTTTCACCATTCATATCATCGGCGACTTGCACCAACCCCTTCACGCCGGAAATGGCGCCGACAAGGGCGGCAATGATGTTCGGGTGACGTTGTTCAGGGAGCAGACCAACCTGCACGCCGTCTGGGATTCAGGGTTGATCGACCGGCGCCAGCTGTCCTTCACCGAGTACGCGTCGTTTCTGCGGCGTCTCATCACGCCGGTCGAACAGCAGGAATGGGCGACGCCCGACCCGCGCGCCTGGATTGCCGAAAGCGCCGCCATTCGCGATACGATCTACCCCGCAGGCGACCAGCTCTCTTGGTCCTATGCCTACCAGCATAACCCTACCATCGACCGGCGACTCGCCCAGGCTGGTGTGCGAATGGCTGCGTACCTCAACGAGCTATTCGGGTAGGCCCCTTGCCTCTGAAAAGGCGTGGGGTCCGCACGCCAATAAGCGCGCTCTCGCATTGATTCTGTCTTGGGGCAGGGGGTCATCCGAGGGCGCCGCTTCACACGCAAACTGGCTCACAGCTCACCAACATTGCGGACAGCTGGAATGCTGGAGCATTCCGGCCCGATGGCCCAAAGATTACGAATGCACGTTCATCGCCCAACGCCGGTCGTTCGCGGGTCTCGCGCCAGCACTTGCCGGCCGCACGCCCTCCGATCAGCAACGCGTTCGCTTTCCAGAGGCGCATGATCAGCAAACCGATGCCGAGGCTGCTCCGAGCAACAGCCGACGCTGCCCGGGCCAAAGCGGTCGCATCAGCAGAATCCCCCGTCCTGCAGGAGATCCTTGCGTTGCCGAGCTAAGCTGACAGTCCCCAGGCTGGTGATTGACGAGCATCAAAGGCGCCTGTTGCGGGGGAGGTAGATGGAGATGATTCACATAGCGAGCTCCGGAGAGCGGTCCAATGCACGCGAGTCTCCACAGGGTTCATGGCTGCGTTCGCCCGGCAGCGCTTGTCCTGAGCATGAGCCTGTTGATTGGACAGGCCCATGCCCAGCCCTTTGATTGCTATGATCGCGCTCTTGCAATGCCAAAAGCTGTGACAGAGGACATGGCCGAGGCCTGTCAGCACAAGATCATTGTCGAAAACACCACCAACGACCGGCATGCAATAGCGCTCTACAATGCCGCGCGGTTCTATGTCGTGCTGGGTGATCAGGCGCAGGACAGGGCACTGAAGGCATCGGCCTACGACGGCGCCGTAACCAACATCCTGGAGTCGCGTGATCGCGCCGCCGACAATAATGTCGCCTTCCTGAACCCGTGGCGACGAGGCGACCAGCGATCGAAATCAGAGCAGATGACCGCGAACCGTCTGTTCATCGCCAACCGATCGTATCAACTCGCCAAAGCCTATCTGGAACTCGGCAGACTCGACGGATCGCGTACGTGTACCAGCCGGGACTCGTGTTTCGAACGAGCAGCCGCTGAGCTGGAGCGTGATGCGGCGGCGCGCGCCGCCGGACCGTTTTACGACGATTACCTGTACTTGCGCGCAACCGTAAATCTGGCCTGGGGCCAGTCTGTTCCTGCACGCCGCGATCTCGAGTTTCTGAAGGACAGGCCCGCTTACAGCCTGGTCGCGACCCAGAAGCTCGGCGAGATGCTCCTTGCGGATGCGCAACGCCACCTCGCATCGACTCTCACCCTTTCCGGCATTCTCGCTGCGCGCATGTCCTACAAGGCGGCGCTTAGCTTGCGCCCCGCAGCTGTCACGGGACAAATTGGTCTTGCCGAAACCTACCTTCTGGAAGGTCGGCTCGCTGACGAGACGGATCAACGTCGGGTACGCTATCAAGAAGCTGCGCGCGAATACGGACTCGCCGTCACAGTGGCCGCCTCGCATGGCGGACTGGGCGACAGACTGCGGGCGTACGAGGGACGTGGAGAGGCATTCCTTGAACTTGCTCGACTGGGTGATCAACAGTCACTGGTCTTTGCGATCAGCGACTTTGAGAAGGCGGCAGGTCTCGACGCCACACTCAGCGGTGCAAACGCGCAGCTGATGCTGGCGCAGGCGCTGGAGGATGCGGAGCGGTGGACAGATGCGGACCTTGCCTATGCTGAGGCGGAGCGGCGGTTTGGAGAAGATCCCCGCGCAGCACTCGCCAGGGGAGACAAGGCATTTGCTCGCGGCAAACGCCTCTACGCGGCAGAAGAGCTTGGCCCCGCCCGCGAGCAGTTTCAGAATGCTCTAGCCGAAACTGGCTGGCGCGCAGCACGGGCCGATGCGTACTTCTTCCTGTCTGCGATCGATCTCCAGCTGGGGCAGAGTGCAATCGTGAATGCCGACCAGGCGATGGCCGCAGGCGGCGGTTCCCCGTATCGGGAGCAGGCGTGCCTTGCCCGCATTGCGGCCGGTGGACAGGCCGTGAAAGGGAAGGCGGCACTTCCAGCGTGCGCCGGAAATGATCTGCTGATTGGCCTCTTCTACCTGCGCCACGCGCAGCTCTCACCAGCCGCGACAATCGCCAACGCGTCACGTCGCCTGGCACAGGACGCATTCGCTCGCGCACAGGCCTCTAAGGCGTTGCTAAGAACCTCTCCCGCTTCAGAGGCGCTTCATGTGTCGGATCTTGCGCACTTTGGCATTGCCGTGGCGCTTGGTTGCTCAAGCGCTGCCGGGCTCAATGTGCCAGTCAATCTCGACCCCGTGACGATTGAGAAAACGAAAGCCTATTTCTCCCTTCACCGCGCGTACGCTTGCGTCTCGTCGAACTGATCAAAAAGGAGGTCCGCCATGGACCAGAACGACGACTACTCCCAGACGCAGATACCAAGCGTCTTTGTCGAGCAGGCACAGCCAGCGCCCGAACCACGGACGAGCAGCGGTATCAGTCGCGCGCAGTTCGCGGTTGTGTTCCTGGTATTGTTGGGGGCGCTCATCACAAGCACGGGTGGGCTGTTGATCATCCGCAATGGTGACCAGGCGGATTGGGCGCGGATCCGGCAGAAGCTCGAAGCAGATCGCATGGCAGCGCTTGACCAGGCCAGCCGCTTTGATGTCGCCAACACGCGCTTGAACTCCGATCTTGAGCAGGCGAACGCGAAGGTCGAGAAGTATGGAGCGATCGAGTATCAGCTCAACCTGATCCGCGAAAAGACCCAGCAAATCGAGGATCTGCGTCGCAGCAAGCCGAGCTACGCTCCCCATCTCTACATGAACACTGCGGCTGTTCCTGAATGGAGCGCGCCGGGGGAGAAACTGCTGAAGGAGTTCGTTACCCGGCTCGACGCTGAGCGGGCCAGGCTGATTGCGTTCAAGGAGCCCAAGCCGGCAGCACCGGGACCGGCAACGCCGCAGATCACGTCGGCGCCCAGGCAGAAATTGGAGCAGAACTGATGACCGTCTCGGAACAATTCGGATCAGCGCAGCCTGGCGGGAGCAATCCACTGGACGTTTTCCTCCCGGCCGCTGATCGCGCCGCAGAGGCGGTGTTCGATATCCGCGATCTCGCGGAACGCACCGGATACCGGCCCGCCACTGACTGGACCATCCCCGAAGCCTTCCTGACGCTGATCCTGCTGGCGGCGGCCGCAGACGGATTTGTTCCGCCGGAAGAGCACATGGAAATCCGCGCCTTGGCACGTCGGTCGCGTGTCCTCAAATCGGTTGATGCTGCGCACCTGGCTCAATTGAACAGCGTGGTGAGCGAGAGGCTGAAGCACCGCCCCGAGGGTCTCAAAGAGGCGTGCGAGGCGTTGCCGTTCGATATGCGGCCTTCAATACTTGCTCATTGTGCGGATGTTCTGCTCGCGGACGGCGCCCTCGCGCCCGCTGAAGCGGAGTTTCTCAATCGCATCACCAGGCACCTGGGTCTTCGTGCAGATGAGGCCCGACGTATCGTTGAGGTGCTGCTCATCAAGAATCGCTACTAGGGCGTTTCGC
>JBMOGP010000094.1:0-7747 GCA_049318285.1 Hyphomonadaceae bacterium | reverse complement strand
CTCCTGCGCAGCCAGGCAGCCGCATAGCCGCACACCGGGACGATCCGCCAGCCGCCAGCCGCCGCTTCCTGCGCCAGGAGCTTCATCAGCTCGCCAGCGGCGCCAGAGCCGCGAAGTGCAGGCGGCGCCTCGACCCAGAGAATGGTGAGCGTGTCGCCGGACCTGCGGTAGTTCGCAAAGATGGTCTCACCATCTATGTCGAGTTCGTAGCGGCTGGCGGCCGTGTTGTCGCGAAGCTCGTCCATGCCAGTTCTCCTGCCCTAAGCGGAAGACTAGGGCGGAACCGCGTCGTGTCGAAGAGCCCAGGGCCAAAGGCTCTCCGGGCCAGATTGGTTGGCTCTACCCGAGCCGCCTGAGGCGATGGTAGTGCAGCACCATGACAGCTTGCCCATCTCGTGCCTTCATCGTCCGCCCGATCGATCCCGATGCGGATGGCCCTGCCCTGCACGCCATTTTCGGCGATGAGGCGAGCTGCCGCTATCTCACGCGGCCCGCCACACAATGCGTGGCCGACACCGTCGCGATGATGCGCGAATGGATGGGCCGGGGCGACGACATCAACTGGGTGATCGCAGACACACCCGATGGCCCTGCCCTCGGTCGCGTGGCGATCTATCCACGCGGCAAGAACAATGTCTGGGATGCGGCGTGCATGATCGCCCCGGCCGCGCGCGGGGGCAATCTGGCGGTGCGCGCCCTTGCCATGGCGCTGGAGGAAGCGTTCGAAACGCTGGGCGCGCGGCGGATCACGGCGGATATCGACCCTGACAATGGCGCCTCGATCCGCGTGTTCGAGAAGCTGGGCTTCACGCTCGAGGCGCGACTGCGAGGCGAGTGGGAGATGCATATCGGCGTGCGGGATTCGCTGATCTACGGCCTGCTGCGGGACGATGACCGGCCATGGCGCAACTGGACCCGATAACTGGTCATCAGCAGGCTCTCCTGATAAGGCAGCGCGCATGACGATCCAGTTGCCCCTCTCCGCTCACGACGCTGTTCTTGCCGGGACCATGCTGGCCATGGGCGAGGCTGCGCGCGCAGCCTCCGCCGGGCTTGCCAAGGCCGGGCCGGAGCGGCGCACCGCTGCGCTGAAGGCGATGGCGGCGCGCGTTCGTGCGGCTGAACCGGAGATCCTCACGGCCAACGCAAAGGACATGGCGGGTGGGCGCGGCAAAGGCCTGTCCGGCGCCATGCTGGACCGGCTCGAACTGACGCCCGCGCGCATCGCTGCGATGGCGCAGGGTATCGAGGAAGTCGCTGATGTCGCCGACCCGGTCGGCACGGTCATCGCGAGCTGGAAACAGCCGAATGGTCTGTCATTCGAGCGGGTGCGCGGGCCGATCGGCGTGATCGGGATCATCTATGAGAGCCGTCCGAATGTGACGGCGGATGCTGGCGCACTGTGCGTGCGCGCGGCGAACGCAACGATCCTGCGCGGCGGATCGGAAAGCCTCAACTCGTCGCGGGTGATCGCGGATGCGCTGCGGGCGGGACTGAAGGATGCGGGCCTGCCTGAGGACGCGATCCAGCTGGTGCAGACGGCGGACCGGGCCGCGGTGGGCCACATGCTGTCTGGCCTGAACGGTAGGCTCGACGTGCTGGTGCCGCGCGGGGGCAAGAGCCTGGTGGCCCGCGTGCAGGACGAAGCGCGCGTGCCGGTGATCGGACACCTGGAAGGTCTCTGCCACACCTACATCCACGAAGGCGCCGATCCGGCGAAAGTGGAGGGGATCATCGTCAACGCCAAGCTGCGGCGGGTGGGCGTGTGCGGATCGACAGAGACGATGCTGATCGATGCGCGCATTGCGCCGGCCCTGCTGCCGCGCCTGGCGAAAGCGCTGGAGGCTGCGGGGTGTGAGCTCCGCGGGGATGCGCGGGCGCGGGCAATCCATCCGATGAAGGAAGCCACGACACAGGACTGGACCACGGAATATCTCGCGCCGATCCTGTCGGTTGCAGTGGTGGACGGCATCGAGAGCGCGATGGGCCACATCGCACGCTATGGTTCTCAGCATACCGAAAGCATCGTCACGGAAGACGTGGTCGCGGCGGAGCGCTTCCTTGCCGAGGTGGACAGCGCGATCGTGATGCACAATGCATCGACACAGTTTGCGGACGGCGGCGAGTTCGGCATGGGGGGCGAAATCGGCATCGCAACAGGCCGGCTTCATGCGCGCGGCCCGGTGGGCGCCGAGCAGTTGACAACGTTCAAGTATGTCGTGCGTGGCACGGGTCAGATCCGGGCATAAGCAGTCTGCCCGCAATCGTTCCGCCGCAGATCATTTCCGGAAAGCACTAACGCCCCAACGCGCTCGCGATATGGTAGTCAGGTCGCCGGGTGGTGGGGTCTGGCCTTACGCAGCAGAAGGGCGGCCTGTTGCTTCTCGCGCTTGCCAGTTGCGGGCTTGCGACGTCAACGAACCGTTCGGTGTTCTTCGTGCTCGGTGTCTCCGGTACGTATGTGAAGTCAGTGCCCGACGCCACCAAGATGGCCAAAATCACTTTCGCCAAACTGCTCCCGGGCGACTGGGTCGGCGCGAGCCAGATCAGCGCCTGCTCGTTCTCCGAGAAGGAGAACATCCTGCAGCGCCATTTGCCAACGACGCCGGGCCTCGCCGCCGAGGCCAAGCGGGAACGCTTCAACGCGTTCGCCGCCGACGCCGCCCAGGTGAAGTCGGCGAAACACACCGACATTCGCGGCGCCATCGCCCAGGCTTCGTTCGAGCTGAAGCAGCGCCCGGAGAAGGAGCGCTTCATCGTGTTGTTCTCGGACATGCTTGATGACTATTCGAAGTCCTGCGACACGATCCAAAATCGAGCTCGATCTTAGGGGCATTCATGTGGTCGCTGCCAACGTCATCAAGTCCGATCCGGCCGACCCGCATAAATATCTGGACATGCTCAAGGAGTGGGAGGCAACGGTTGTCGCCGCCGGTGGAACATGGTCACTGGTGACCTCGCCGGACCTGCTTCCCAAGCTGGTGACCGGCGTCCGAGAGGGCGCGCGATGAAACGGATATTAGCGATCTGTCTTGTTCTGGCTGCTGTAGCGGCGTGCTCCAAGCCGACTGAGCTTGCCTCCAACGCCAACGGCAAGGGTTCGATCACGGTGGCGGCGGCGCCGAAGAACACGCCTCCGCCCGAGATTCCCGCGGAGGAGCTGGCCGCCATCGCCGCCGAGCAGGGTGAAGGGGCGCCGACTGAGACGACAACCGAAGCAGCGGCTGACAGCGCACCGCCGGGCCCAGCAACGGTTACGGGCTTTCGCCCATCGGTAGCGAGCCAGATCGGCGCACTGCCGGCGGTGGGCGACGCAGCTGCGCTGGCGGCGGCGTTCGCGGATTGGCGCGCGCGCGCTGCGGCGGCGCCGGGCGCGTTCGAGGCGGGCCAGCAGCAACTTGGCGCTGATGCCCGGGAATACAGCCCTTCGGATGCCGAGCTGGTGGCGGCGGAAGCCGGTGACCGGCTTTCGGCTGCGCTGCAGGGTGCCGATGAAGCCACGAGGACAACGGTGGCGGCCGCCATCGGCGACAGCACGAGCTATCGACGCTTTGACTTCCGGCGCGTTGACGTTGCGGGCTCGGGACAGTTCGTCTACGCGTCTGCGCCGCGCGAGGCGCGTCTGCCGCTCTAGCCGATGACCTTTTCCCGCCGCTCACGCCTGCGACTGCCCTCGCCGCCCGGCGATCTTGTCATCGGGCTCATGGGCGGGTCTTTCGATCCACCGCATTCGGGGCATGTGCATGTGATCGCGACGGCGAAGCGCGCCGCGGCTCTTGATCGTGTCTGGGTGCTGGTCTCGCCGGGTAACCCGCTGAAGCGCACACAGACGGCGCTGAAGGACCGGCTGGCGGCGGCGCGACGCAGGCTGGAAGGGCCGGGTGTTGTGGTCTCGGACATCGAGGCGGGGTTCGGCACGCGCTACACGATCGACCTGATCCGCGCGTTGAAACGGCAAGCGCCGCGCGTGCGGTTCGTGTGGATCATCGGCGGCGACAATCTGCGCGACTTTCATCGCTGGAAGGAATGGCTTGCGATTGCGCGGCTGGTCCCGATTGTTGTCGTGGCGCGACCCGGCGCGAGCCCGAAGGCAGGGCTATCGCGCTTTGCAAGGCAGTTGAGCGCACAGCGCGTCAGCCAGGCCGATGCGCGAACGCTGGCGCGACGTTCCCCGCCGTGCTGGGTCTACATCGCGGCCCCGTTCGATCCGGTGTCATCTACGGAATTGCGCGCAGCGAAGGCGATCAGCGCCCCACCAACGATCTAGCCTCAGGTTTATCTTCGGACGGGGGCCGGCGGCTGGTCTTCGGCAACGTTGGGGCCGGCCTGGACGGCGACGACTTCGGCAGCGGTCTCGCCCTGGGCCAGGGCCGGCGCCGATCAGAAAACGGCGAGCGCCGCGATCGACATGCCGTATCGCATATGGTTACCCGACTTGGAGTTATGAGACTCTCGCTGCGCCTGCATGTCACGTCCGCTTATAAAACGGGGTATTCTCCGCGTCAGCGACAAGATCGATCCCATAAGGCGACTAAATTGGTAGTATTAGTGTGGTATAGATTTTCTGAACGTGATCCGGACAGGCCCGCCCTGTGGCGCAGCCCTCCGGCTCAAACGAGACAGCCCTTCCCTCTCGCAGGGGGTGACCCCACGTGATAACCTCATCGCCAATCAACCAGCACGAAGGACAAAGCCCTGTCAGTCAGTCGCCCCACCCGGACCGGCAAAACAACCGAGACCGGACCGGCCGCCGCGAAGGCGAGCCAGGCAAAGCCAGCCCCGGCCAAGCAAAACCAGGCCAAGCAAGCCAAGGCGGCAGTGCAGCCAAAATCTCCCGACGCGTTCGAGCTTGCGACCATGGTCGTGCAGCAGCTGGATGACGACAAGGCCGAGAACATCCTCAACATTCCGCTGGCCGGAAAATCGCCGATGGCGGATGCGATGATCGTCGCGTCTGGCCGCTCGGCGCGCCACGTCTCGGCGCTGGCGGACCATGTCTCGCAAAAACTGAAGGAGGCCGGCGCGTCGAAAGTGCGCGTCGAAGGGCTGCCGAGCGCCGACTGGGTGCTGATCGATGCGGGCGACCTGATCGTCCACATCTTCCGGCCGGAAGTGCGCGAGTTCTACAATCTCGAACGCATCTGGGCCGGCGATACACCGACGACAGCGCGCGCTGCGACCTGAACTGATCCTGCTTGCGCATCTGCATCCTCTGCATCGGGCGCATGAAGGACGGGCCAGAGCGCACGATGGTCGAGGACTATGTCGGGCGCGCGGGCAAGACCGGAAAATCGCTTGGCTATCGCGCTGTCGAGGAAGTCGAACTCAATTCAAGTTCGAAGGATGACGAGGGCCAGCGCCTGCTTGCGCGCCATGGTCAGGGCGTCCTGATCCGGCTCGACGAACGCGGCGAAGCGTGGACGTCGCAGGAGCTTTCCAAACGCCTGGCGAAATGGCGCGATGGCGGCGAGGACGCGGTCAGCTTTGTCATAGGCGGAGCAGATGGAACGTCGGCGGATGTCGCGAAGGCTGCGCGCCACACCGTGTCGTTTGGCGTCCAAACATGGCCGCACAGGCTGGTCCGCGTGATGATCGCCGAGCAGGTCTATAGGGCCCTTTCGATTGAGGCCGGATCACCTTACCACCGCGAATGATGCGGTGGCTTGCAATCCTTCTTGTGCTTTTGGCGACCCCCGCCCTGGGCCAGTCGCGCCGCACCTTCACGCAGGAAGACCTTAAAAGAGCGGAAGCCGCGCGTGACGCGGCGCTGGCGCGGGTTAAGGCGCTGGAGCAGGCATCCAGCGCAGCGGCGCGGGAGGTGTCGGAGATCGACGCCGATCTTCTGGCGGCCGCAACCGAAGCCGTCGGCGGCGAGGCGGCAGCCTATGCGGCCGAAGAACAGCTGATGATCCTCGCCGATGAATCCCGTGCAGCCCAGCAGGCCCTGGTTGCGGACGAGGCGGTGATGGAAGACGTGTTCGCTGCGCTGATGACGATGCGAACTGCGCCTGCTCTGGCGACCAGCCCGGACGACGTATCGAGCGCCATCCGCGCCGCTATCCTGATGTCCGACGCCGCACCCGCGCTGGCCGGCCATGCTGACGACCTGCGCGCGAAGATCGCCAACATCGATGCGCTCGCCGCGGCGACGCGCGCGCAGCAGGCCAACTTGCTCGCGGCCACAAGCTCAGCTGGCGCAAGGCGCGAGGAGATCGCCGCACTGGCGGAAGAGAAAAGGCGGGCCTCGGCCTCGCTCAACGCTGAGACTGAAACTGCGCGGGCGAATGCGCGCAAGCTGGCCAACGAGGCGGCGAACCTGCGCGAGTTGCTGGACGGTCTTGCGAAGTCAGCGCCGCCTGCGCCGTCGGTGAAGCCGGGACAGAAGCCGGCGGCCAAGGCAGGCGGCGGTCCTGCGAAGCCGACCGCGAAACCTCCAGCTGCGACAGCCTCCAAGCCCGCAGCGAAGGCGAAGGCAGGCTCGCCACTCTACCCTGTCGTCGGCTCTCCGCTGCGCCGCTTCGGGCGGGTGATCGAGGGACAGAAGCAGGAGGGCCTGACGCTTTCCGCAAGGGCGGGAGCGACAGTAATCGCGCCGATGGACGCGCGCGTGCAGTATTCCGGCCTGTTCCGTACCTATGGCCAGATGGTCATCCTTGATATCGGGAATGACGTCCTGCTGGTCGTTTCGGGCATGGAGGCCCTTTATCCGGAAGCGGGACAGTGGGTTCTGGCCGGTGAGCCAATCGGCCGCATGGCCGACCAGAAGTCGCCCTCTCCTGAACTTTATCTCGAGGTAAGGAGAAAGGGTCAGCCTGTGGACCCTGAAACCTGGCTGGGCAAACGTGGCTGAACCAGCGCCCGCTTAAAAGCTGAAGTTGATGCTTAAATTGCCCTTCGCGGCATCCAGGCATGTTGAACTTCGGGAATATGGCGTCAAAGTGACGGTGGGACTTCGTGTCGATGACAAAGGAGCAGCGCAGCATGCGCAAGTGGTGGTTGGCCCCGGTAATCGGTGCAGGTCTGCTCGCCGCGACGATTGGTGTTTCGGCCTTCGCCGTGACGACGAACCAGTCCGCGAAGAAGGCGGAGGTGTTTCAGCAACTCGACCTGTTCGCCGACATCCTGGCCAAGGCCCAGGCCAATTACGTGACCGAGTTTGAATCGACCGAAGCGATCGAGGCTGCGATCAACGGCATGCTGGCCTCGCTTGACCCGCACTCCTCCTATCTCGACCCCGATGACTTCAAGGACATGCAGACGCAGACGTCCGGCGAGTATGGCGGGCTCGGCATCGAGGTCACAGCGCAGGACGGCTTCGTGAAGGTCGTGTCCCCGATGGACGGCACGCCGGCTTCGCGCGCCGGGATCAAGTCGGGCGACTTTCTCACCGCCATTGATGGCAAGTCCATCGTCGGTCTGCCGCTGAACGATGCCGTGAAGCAGATGCGCGGCGCGATCGGCTCGGCCATCAACGTCACAGTCGTGCGCGAGAATGTCGAACCGTTCGACGTGTCGCTGACCCGCGAAGTCATCCGGCCGGAAGTCGTCAAGACGAAAGCAATAGGCGATGTCGGCTATCTGCGCATCACCACCTTCAACGAGCAGACCGTTAAGGCTCTCGACCGCGGCCTTGAGCAAGTGCGCAAGGATGTGCGTGGCGGCCTCAAGGGCCTCGTGCTTGACCTTCGTGACAATCCGGGCGGACTTCTCGAGGCCTCGATCGAGGTCACATCGCGCTTCGTCAATG
>JBMOGP010000093.1:0-7785 GCA_049318285.1 Hyphomonadaceae bacterium | reverse complement strand
TGCTCTGGCCCCTGATGGAAGGCGGTCGTCTCAAGGCGCTCGCGGCAAGCCTTGAGAAGAGCCGGCGCGTTCTTGCGAAAGCAGGAATTGTCCTGCCTGCAGCCGAGCCCCGTCCGGATCTGGCCATGATCGCGACTGCAGCGAGCCAAGCAGGGGAGCGTCTGGGGGACCTCGATACCGCAGCCAGATATCTCTCGCAGCTCACGCGTCTGAGTGCTGCCCGCTCGCTTGAGGCGATTGGACGAGAGCAAGCAAGCATTAATGAGAAGATCGCGAGGCATTCTGAGGCCATCTGGAAGCTGTGGCTGCGCCTTCAGCCATCGCGTCTGACTGCCGATGAGCGCCAGAAGATCGCTCAATACACCTCGCTCTCGAAGATGGTGATCGATGCCGGCGCCGAGGGTCAGTTGTCCCGGCAGGCGCAATCGCAATACGCGGCGATGCTGCGCCAGGTCTCTCATCTTCTGCCCTGCTGGGCTGTCACGTCGCTTTCAGCGCGTGGACGGATTCCTTTCGAGCCCGGGGTCTTCGATATCGTTGTTTTCGATGAAGCAAGCCAGTGCGACATCGCTTCGGCGCTACCACTTCTCTACCGGGCGAAATCTGTCGTTGTGATCGGAGATCCCAAGCAACTTGGGCACATAAGCGGGCTCAGGAAGGGGCACGATCAGGCCTTGCTGGCCAGGCACGATCTTCTGGCGGGTTACGCGCATTGGGCCTATGCGCATCAGTCGCTCTTCGGGCTGGCTGCATCGCAGGTGTCGGGTGAGGAGACCTTGCATCTCGTTGATCACCATCGGTGCCACGGCGACATCATCAGCTTCTCCAACATGGAATTCTATGACGGGCGTTTGCGTATCGCTACCCGCCATGATCGCTTGCGTCGTCCTGATCGCGCGCAACCAGGCATTCGCTGGGTCGACGTAAGCGGCCGCGTTTCGCGTCCTGAAGCAGGCGGCGCGATCAATGCTGCGGAGGCTCATGCGGTTGTGGGAGCGCTGCGCGAGCTTGTCCTCGGCGAGGGCTATGCTGGGACCCTCGGCGTCGTGACACCCTTTCGGGCGCAGGCGAACGCCATCGCGCAACTGGTCAGTCGCGATGCAGAGCTTTCGGCGGTTCTTGCCAAACGCGAATTCCTCGCGGACACCGTGCACAGGTTTCAGGGCGATGAGCGCGACGTCATTTTCTTCTCGCCGGTTGTCGCAGAAGGCGTTTCGCCGGGAGCGATCGGCTTTCTCCGCGCCAACGGGAACCTGTTCAATGTTGCCATCACCCGCGCACGCGCCCAGCTTGTTGTTGTCGGCGACATTGGCGCGTGCCGTGCTTGCGACGTTGGCTACCTGTCTCGCTTTGCAGAATACGCTGTCGGACTGAGCGAGACGCGACGTGTCGAGGCATCCGAACGCGCGGCCGATCCTGGGCCGCGCTATCCTGTCGTGGCGCAACCGGAGTTGGTGTCAGATTGGGAGAGAGACTTCTACGCCGCCGCTTTTGCGGGTGGCATTCAGCTGACGCCGCAATACGCGATCGAGCAGCATGTCGCCGACTTCCTTCTTGTGTCCGGCGATCGACGCCTGGTCGTGGACATCGGCCATGAATATTACCACAGGAACTGGACCAGCGAACAGTGCCGGCGCGATCAGATCAGAAATCTGCGCCTGTTCGAGCTCGGATATGACGTCATCCGCTTCTGGGTGTATGAAGTCCGCGATGACCTTCCCGGGTGCCTTGAACGTCTTAAGCGCTGGACGACGCAGGCATAGGCCAGTCCCGTCGTTTCGATGCCCGGTCCAGTTCCACACGTCACTGATGGCTGGGCGGATGATTGGCTGCCGTCAGGCCGTCTCTTGCTTGATCCGCCTGTGCCGGATTTTGTTCATCGTGAGTGTATCAACGCGCCGGCGATTTTCTCCGTGGATTTCCCGGCACGCTTTCTCTGTCTGTCGATTGATGCTCTGAAAGCGGTGCGCGTGCTTCGGCGATCGCGCTGCAGACCAGCCTCATGCGTCCGCCTCATAGGTTAGCCCAGCGAGCAAACCAACCGACGGGGTCGTGTCCCGGGACGTGGCATGGAGGTTCAGCGAGGACCGGCGCGCGGACCGCAAGGGTCAGCGCGCGCCGGGACTTGCGCGCGAAAGCTGACGGGAATCGCCGGCAGGAATGGTTTGCGAAACCTGTGCCCTGAACCGACGTTATGCCCTGGACAGACCACATGATGGTGCATCGTCCGCCCCTGGAGAAGGGCGTCGACGTCGGTGTCCTGCGTGACATTGACAGCCATGCCGCTGCGCCTCGGATGAGCCGCAGTCGGCGGGCCTTGGCGATCACCGGCGCCGGCCGGGCAGCAAGCGTCTTCGTGGACCCGTCCTGGGGCTGCAAACGCCTCAAGGTGCGAGCGGTCGCCGAGGCCCATCCCGCCTCGCCATTGCGTCCGCGCAGGCGGACCCACGCGCATCATCATTGTACAGATCCACGAAGAGCATGGGCGCGAGCCATTGAAGGGTGGCGTCACCGCCTTCCGCGTAGGTGAGCAGTTTGCCTTGCAGCCAGACCGTGTCCCACCTGCTGAATTCGTCGCCTGATTTCACGACCACGCCGCGGGTCTGGGCCTTCAAGGAGACCGTTTCGAGCACGTAGAGCCGGGCACAGGACCGGGAACCGGATGCATGCGCCCTGTACGAAGCCCCATCCAGATGTCTGCAGCGGCTACACGTGCAGAGACGCGATACGCGCTTTGCGAGCTGAGGAAGAAGACGCAGGTGGCCTGCGCAGATCTGGATTGCTCAAGCCTGAAACAGAAAAGGCCGGAGCGGGGCTCCGGCCTTTTCACGTCCAGCTTGTGGTGGGACCCGGCTAGAGGTCGATATTGTCGCGGGCGGGCATCATGCGGCCGCCCATGCCCGAGGCCTTCATCTCCGTTGGGTCGAGCGCGCCGGAATTGTCGACATCAAGGGCTTTGAAGCGCGGCTTGAGCGAGGCCATCATGCCCTTCAGTTCGGTCTCCTGGATCAGGCCATCGACGTTGTCGTCGATCATGCCGATCTGCATGGACGACATCAGCTGCGACTGGAGGTCATTGCGGATGTTGTCGACGGTCTCGTCAGCCCAGCGATAGTTGACGCGGAAATACATCATCTCTTCGTTGGTCTGCTCGCCCCATGTGATGTCGCGTTTCGGATCGGGATTGGCGCGGTTGTTGGTGGAGTTGTCGTAGATCCACTTGGCGACCAGCTTGGTGCCTTTCTTGACGAGGATCGGCTCCTTCGGATCGTAGTCGCGCTGCCAGTTGAAGTCATATTTGGGCAGCGAGAGCAGCATCTCTTCCTTGCCGTCCGGGGTGACCGCTTTCAGCTCGACGCTGAAGCCGCGGTAGTGGGAGTGCGGGTACAGCGTGTAGATGTACGCATCGGCCGGGAACGTCTGGTAGGACACTTCCTGGTGGCGTGCCGCTCCGGCCGGGATCTTCAGGCCGAAGTCGCCGATGACAGTTGAGCGCTTGATGAATTTCGGTGGGGCCTTCAGCGTGTAGAAGCCAACCTGTGTGCGGTCGGTCGCGGCCTTGCCGGTGGTGGTGTAGTGCATCTGGAAGTTGAGCTTGCCGCCGCCCGGGACCGGCGCACCGGCGTCCTTGGCGATGACCTGCGCTTCGGCGCCGGGCGTGTAGGAGCCGACCGAGCCGCCGGGGATCTTCGACTTGGGCAGTTTCGGGTCGGCGACGTGGTTCGACACAACATGGTGCAGCACGGTGCGGTCGCCCGGCTTGATCGAGATGGCGCGCAGCCAGGCGTCTTCCTTGAACGGATTATCGACACGCATGTTCTGGTATTCGACGAGGCCTTTTGCGGCGACGTCGAACGCTGGCAGGTCGACGATCACGTCGGGCTTGCCCAGATAGACGGGCCATTCAGGAGCTTCCGAGGCGTCTTCCTTGAGCGCGTCACGGCCAGTGCCGCGCGGGGCGCCGGCTTCGAGCCAGTGGATCAGCGTCTTCGTCTGGTCGGCGGTCATGCCCTGATCGTTCTGGAACGTGCCGATATGCGGATCGGCGAAGTAGGGAGGCATGCGCTCGGAGCGGACCGACTCGCGGATCATCGGGGCCATGGCCTTCACGACCTCGAAGCTGTCCATCGCGAACGGGGCGATGCCGCCCTTCTGGTGGCAGGTGACGCATTTGGCCTGGAGGATCGGGGCAATCTCGTCAGAGTACGAGATGCTGGCGTGCTCGGCGGCCTTGCCGCGATCGGCGAAGGTGATGGCGGCGCCCGACTTCACTTCGATGCGCGACTTGGCGACAGGCTGGCCGGCGACGACAGCGTCAATCGCCTTGGCGGTTTCGGCGATGGGGCCGTGATAGGCGATCTTGAAGCCGCTCTTCGGGTCGATCACGAAGACTTCGCCTTCGCGCTGGACGCCGAGCGATCCGCCGACGAGCTGAAGTTCATCGACGAGGACGGGGATGTCGAAGCCCTGCGCCTTTGCTTCCGCGGCGGCTGCCTCGCGCGAGTCCTTCGAGTTCAGCATGTAGAAGAGGATGCCCTGGGCCTTGTACCTGGCCTGGAGCTTCTCGAGTTCGGCGGCGGCCTTGCGCGACACGCTCGTGCCATTGATCTGGCTCATCATCACGATGGCCTTGGCGTCCCTGAAATAGTGCAGCTCATGCGCGAGGCGCGTATGATCGGTGAGCTGGAAGTTGTCGGCGCGATCCGGGACCGAGGTGGTGACGGTTGGCGCGGCGATGGCCGAGACGCCAAGTGCGGCGGCGCCGAGAATGGCGGCGGCCATCGTCGAGGCGAGCAGGGTGCGTTTCAAGGGTATCTCCTTCAGGAGGCAGAGGCGCGGAAAGACCGTAATGCGAGTTACGAGACTTCGCGCGAATGCCGAAAAACGTCAATGCGGAGAGGGGGTTCAGACGGTCACCACGCCGGGTCGGGGGATAACGTTCGCGCTAGTTGACGCAACGGAAGACGTGCCTGCGCCAGCCTGCGGAGAATTCCGGCTGGCGCGGTGCAGCAATTCGCGTTGTCCCTTCGCGGGGCGTAGCCGGGATCCGGGCGTGGCGCTGCGCCGGCCCGGTAATGACTTTCGAGGATACCCGGCAGCCCGGAGAGACTAGATGCGCGACCAGCTGTGATCGGCGTGGGGCCTGATGCGATAGATGCGGGCAAGGTTTTCCGACGTCAGCACCTCAGCCGGTTTGCCTTCGGCGGCGATCTTTCCTTCATGCATCAGGACGATGCGGTCCATGAAGCGGGCGGCGAGGGCAAGGTCGTGGATGACTGCGAGGACGGCTGCGCCTGCGTGGGCGCGGTCGCGGAGGATCTCCATGACGTGGAGCTGGTGGTAGGGGTCCAGGGCGGCAATGGGTTCATCGGCGAGGAGGATGGGCGCTTCGACGGCGAGGGCGCGTGCGAGAAGGATGCGGGTGCGCTCGCCACCCGAGAGTACGCTGACGGGGCGATCGACGAAGCTGTGGCCACCGACGGCGTCGAGAGCCCGGGCGACGGCTGCGCGATCATCGGGTGAGGGGGCGCCGAAGCGTGCACGGTGGGGATAGCGGCCAAGCATGACGATGTCGCGCGCCGGCAGGCGCCATTCGACGCGGCGATCCTGCGGCAGGAAGGCGACAGCGCGTGCACGCGCCGCGACCGGCATGGCGAGGAAGTCGCAGCCGTCGAGCAGGACGTCGCCGGAACGCCTGGGGCGGAGGCCGAGCATCGCTTTCAGAAGGGTGGATTTTCCCGCGCCGTTCGGACCGATGAGGCCGACGAGTTCGCCTGAGGCGATGTTGAGGGAGGCTGTGTTGACGATGGTGCGGCCTGCCGCGACGGCGGTCATGTTGCGCGCTTCGAGTTTCATGACTCGATCTCCGTGCGTGCGCGGAAGATCAGCCAGAGGAAGAAGGGGGCGCCGAGGAGGGCGGTTACGACGCCGAGCTTGAGCTCCATGCCGGTGGGCAGCACGCGGACAAGAATGTCGGCGGCAAGGAGGAGAGCAGCGCCCCCCAGCGCAGACGCGAGGAGGAGGCGGCTGGGACTGTGGCCGACGAGCGGGCGCAGCAGGTGCGGAACAACAAGTCCAATGAAGCCGATGCCGCCGCTGACAGATGTGGCGGCGCCGACGCTGATCGCCGTGCCGCCGATGACCATGTTGCGGGTGGTGTTGAGGTTCACGCCGAGGCTTGCGGCGGATTCCTCGCCAAGGCTGAGCGCGTCGAGGGCGCGGGCTGACAGCGCGAGAACGACCCAGCCGATAAGGATGAGCGGAGCCGCGAAAGCGACGTGGTCCATCGAGCGATCTGTGACCGAGCCCATCAGCCAGAACATGATCTCGGCGGCGGCGTAGGGGTTGGGCGAGAGGTTGAGGGCAAGCGACATCAGCGCGGCGCAGAGGCTCGATACGGCGACGCCGGCAAGGACGAGTGAGAGCACGCCGCCTCTTCCGGCGAGGCCCTGCAGCAGCAGTGCGCAGAGAAGTGCGCCGGCGATGCCCATTATCGGCAGTGCGAGTGGGAAAGCCATCGAGATGCCGGTGTAGAGCGCAAGGACGGCGCCGAGGCTGGCCGCAGACGTGACGCCGACGACGCCGGGATCTGCGAGCGGATTGCGGAGATAGCCTTGCAGCGACGCGCCTGCGAGGCCGAGGGTTGCGCCGATCATCAGGGCAAGGAGCGTGCGCGGCAGGCGGACTTCCATCATGATCATCACAGCCGTGTCGGCATCGCCGCTGGCGATCATGTCGAGGAGTTCGCTGAGGCCGCCGCTGGCGCCGATCAGCATGGAGAACGCGGCGAGCGCCAGCGACAGCAGCACGAGGGCGGTGATCAGCAGCGGATAGGGGATGGGCGGCTTCATTGTGCGCGCGCCACTCTTTCGCGGGCCTCGACGAGTATCTCGATTGCACCGAGCAGGCTGGGCGCGCCGCAGGTTGTGTAGCGCTCCGGGATTTCGACTTGCGCTGTGCGCGCGGTCATGGCGCGCAGCGCCGGATGACCAAGCGCCATCGTGGAGAGCGAGGGTGGGCTGGTCCACGGCGTGGCGGTGGACACCAGGGCGGGGCGGACGGTGAGGAGCTGCTCGAGCGGCACGGTGCGGTAGCCGCTGAAGCCGAGCGCCTGGCCGAGCGTGCGGTAGCCCGCGGCGTTCACCACCTCGGCATAGAGCGTATTGTCGCCGGTGATGTAGTTGTTGACGCCGATGTCAGCGAAGATCGGGCGCTTGTCGTCCGGGATGCGGGACCGCAGGGCGGCGAGGCGCGCGTCGAACTCGGCGATGATCTGTTCGGCCTTCGCGGTGTCGCCGGTGGCGGCGGCCAGCTTGCGTATGTTCGCGCGCATGTCGTCGAACGAGTTCTCGGGCTCGAAGATGAGGACGGTGTAGCCGAGGCGGCGGAGCAGCGCGGTTGCAGTCGAGGTGGTGAAGCTGCCGGCGAGGATGAGGTCGGGCTTGAGGGCGATGACTTCCTCGGCGAGGCCGTGATTGGTCGCGAGCTTCGAGGCGATGGCATCGAGGCCGATGGGCGCGTTGATCGGTTGTTGCGAGAGATGGGTGATTGCGGCGATGCGGGCAGGGTCGACGATGCGCATGAGCAGTTCGTCGGTGCAGAGGTTCATCGAGACAATGCGCCGGGGCTGGGCGTGGGCGGGCAGAATCACGGCGCAGAGAGCCAGCACCAGGGCGAGCGACCCGGTAATTGATGTCCCGCTGCGCCGCTGACGGCTCACGTGCTTGCCTCGTCGCGGAAGCGGAGACCGATATAGAGGGCCTGCGGGGCGGCGTTGTAACCGAT
>JBMOGP010000092.1:0-7811 GCA_049318285.1 Hyphomonadaceae bacterium | reverse complement strand
ATGTTGCCTATCGTGCGGCGTGTGCAGCGCGGGTCGAGATCGACCGGCTGGATCGTGTGTTCAACTGGCGCGATCCTGGCAGCGAACTTTCGCGGCTGAACGCCTCGCGCGTGATGCAGGCCTCGCATGACCTGTTCGATGTGGTCGCTGCGGCGGAGGCCTGGCGTGCCCTGAGCGGTGGCGCCTGCAGTGGTCGGCTGGGGGTATTGCTGGAGGCCTGGCGCGGCGTTGGCGATCGCCTGCCCGGGCGCGCAGCGATGCAGGCGCTTGCCGGCGCGATCGCTGCGGCGGAGATCGGGCTGGATGGGGCGAGGCGCACCATCGTGCGGCCGGAGCTTGTGCGGTTCGATCTCGACGGTATCGCCAAGGGCTACATCGTGGATCGCGCGCTGGACGCGGCCATGGCGGTCGCGGGCGTGTCGCGTGCGATGGTGGACATTGGCGGGGATGTGCGGTGCGCAGGGCAGGGCGCCTGGCGGATCGAGCTGCCGCAGCCGCTGTCGCCGTTCGACAATGCGCCTGCGTGCGGTGCGTTTGCGATGTCGGACGGGGCTGTTGCGACCTCGGGCTGTGGTCCGCGCGACCGGCAGGTCGGCGCTGACATGATCAGCGCGACGCTTGACCCCCGGACGGGCTGGCCCGTGTCGCACTGGCGGTCTGCAACGGCTGTCGGGCCGAGCGCGATGGCGGCGGATGCGCTGGCGAGCGCGATGCTGGTCCTCTCGGCTGAGGAGGCTCACGCCTGCATTCTGCGCCTCAAGGACATGGCGGCGCGCGTGACAGGGCCCGGCGGCGTGACGTGGCCTGGACGGCAGCGCGGCGAGGTATCGCCGCAGTGGATCGAGTATGCGCCGCAGAAGGTTCAGGGGGCAGGCGCGCCCTCGCTCTGGAAGGAGGGGTGGTATGCCAATGTCACCTTCTCGGCGCCGCCGAAGGACATGCGGCGGGAGATTGCCTTCCGGTCTCCCTATGTGGCGATCTGGATCAGCGATCTCGACAACAAGCCGGTGCGGACGCTGTTCATGGTCGGCCGCTACAAGGAATGGCACGAGGGCAATCATGTCTGGTGGCGCCAGAACCGCGCAAAGCTGGACACGTTGTTTGCGCGTTCGCTGTCGACGCGCGGGTCGGGTACCTACAAGGTCTACTGGGACGGGGTGGACGATGATGGCCGTCCTGTGCCGCCTGGCCGCTACCGGATCAATGTCGAGACCAGTCGCGAAGGCGGAGGCCATTCGCATCGCTCTATGGAGATGGATTTCTCGCAGCCGCGCGTGTTCGAGCAGGCGCTGCCGATGCAGCCGGACAATGGCGGGCTGGAGGTCTCGTTCCAGAAGTTCTGATCCGTCAGCACCGCGACGGCTGTTCCCTCTTTGTTGCAGTGCGGCAACAGGAAGCGACTTCCGGGGTAGGTCGGGGGCGCATTTTCCGGTATGAAAAACCCTTGCTTCGGGGCCTCGCCCCAGACCAGCGCTGAACCAGCTCAGGCCCGACCCAAAGCATTTTCCCAGAATGACTGCTGATCGCATTACTGCAACCTTTGCCGCCTGCCGTGCGCAGGGCCGGGCCGCGTTTGTCGGCTATCTGATGGCCGGCGATCCCGATCTCGAGGGCAGCCTCAACAATATCAGGGCTCTGGCTGAGGCCGGGGCGGATATCATCGAGATTGGCGCGCCGTTCACCGACCCGATGGCGGATGGCCCTGCGATCCAGAAGGCGGCGCTGCGGTCGCTGGCGGCGGGGACCACGCTTAAGGATACGTTAACCATAGCGAAACGCTTTCGCGCGGAGAATGCGACCACGCCCGTGATCGTCATGGGATACGCCAATCCCATCCACCGCATGGGGTTTGCCGCGTTTGCCAGGGCGGCGGCAGAAGCGGGAGTTGACGGCGTGATCACTGTCGACCTGCCACCGGAAGAAGATGGCCCGCTGCGCCGGGAGCTTGAGGCGCACGGCCTTGCCGTGATCCGGCTGGCGACCCCGACCACCACGGAAAAGCGCATGGCGGCGGTCGCTGAAGGCTCTTCCGGCTTTGTCTATTATGTCTCTGTTGCGGGCGTCACGGGCGCAGGCGTCGGCGTCACGACGGATATCAGCGCCGGGGTCGAGCAGGCCCGGCGGATTTCGAACCTGCCCGTGGCGGTTGGGTTCGGCGTCCGCACGCCGGAGCAAGCGGCCGTTTTTGCACGTCTTTCTGACGGGGTGGTGGTCGGCTCGGCGCTGGTCGAGCTGGTGCGGGAGGCGGTGGAGAAAGGCGATCCAGCCTCCGCTGTCAAGTCCATAAGTGTTGTTGCAAAGTCACTGTCAAACGCCATAGCTTCGGCGCGTATCGAACGGAGCGTTCATTGAACTGGCTTACGAACCTTCCTCCCGGGCTGAAGTCGATTTTCGCCAGGCGTGAGGACACGGAGGGTGACAACCTCTGGGTCAAATGCCCCAAGACCGGCGAGCTGGTGTACCGGCAGGAGCTTGAGAGCTCCTACTGGGTGACGCCTGCCGGCGCGCACCTGCGGATCAGCCCGGAGCAGCGCTTCCAGTACATGTTCGACGGCGGCCTCTGGACCGAAATCGCGATGCCGCCGGTCATCAAGGACCCGCTGAAGTTCAAGGACGACAAGCGCTACACGGATCGTCTCAAGGCTGCGAAGGCCAAGACGGGCCGCGAGGACTGCATGGTGGCAGCCTTCGGCGACATCAACGGACGCAAGGCCGTGATCCTGGTGCAGGATTTCGCCTTCATGGGCGGCTCGCTCGGCATGGCGGCCGGCGAGGCCTTCATCAAGGCAGCCGAGATGGCTGTGGCGCGCAAGGCCGCGCTTATTGTTGTCACCGCGTCAGGTGGCGCGCGCATGCAGGAGTCATCCTTCGCGCTGATGCAGATGCCGCGGACAGTGCTTGCGATCCAGGACGTGAAGCGCGCAAGGCTTCCCTACATCGTCGTGCTGTCGGATCCCACCTCGGGCGGCGTGCTGGCGTCATATGCGATGCTGGGCGATGTCCAGATTGCAGAGCCCGGCGCGCAGCTGGCCTTCACAGGTCCGCGCGTGATCGAGGCAACGATCCGCGAGAAACTGCCGGAAGGCTTCCAGCGTTCCGAATTCCTGCGCGAGCGCGGGATGGTGGACATTGTCTGCCACCGCAAGGAAATGACGGCGACGATCGGCGCGATCCTTGGCATGCTGATGCCGTCCTCGCGTCCGAAGCGCGCGAAAGTGGTCGATCAGGTCGCAGCGAAGTAGTTTTCCGGGTTCCGGAAATTGATGCGGCGCTCCGAAAGGAGCGCCGCATTGTTTTGTCTGCTTCCCGGATGACGGGACGCAGCATGTGCGCGTTCCGGCGTCAGCGGGCTGCGACCTCGCGGAGTTCGAACGGGGCTTGCCCGAATGCGGGTCCAAGGTCAGTGCTGATCGTCGGCGATGCGCCCGGCAGGCCGAGGCTTGCACGCAGCTGAGCCACGGTCAGGTGCTGGATGAGCGTCCAGCCCTTGCGTGTATCGAGGTCGCCGGGACGGCAGCCATTCTGCGCCAGCTCGAGCAGGGGGCCGGGGACGGGAAGGCCCATCTGCTTCACTGCGGAGATGAGGTCGTTGCCGGACTGGATCGAGACGCAGGAATCGCTGAAGGCGTTGTGTCCCATGCCTGGCACGATGGCGATGCGCTTGGGGGCGTCGAGTTTTTCATAGGCTGACACCAGGGTTGCGGTGGCGATGCCGCTGTCCTCGTTTGCCGCGATGATCATGGTGGGCTTGGGCTTTGCTCCGGGACCCTGTGGCGGGACGGGGGCCCAGCCAATGATTGTATCGATGCGCGCATTGTCGATGGCGGCAAACATCGTTCCGCCACCGGCGGAATGTCCGACGGCGCCGATGGAAGACATGTCGATGAGACCCGCCAGTGGTCCCTGGGCGTTCGCGCTGGCCATCAGGTCGAGGGCGGCGTCGAGCGCCTTGGCGCTCGCGGTTCTGCGCGCTGTCATGTCCCGGCCGGCGGGCGCGGCGAAGGAGGCAAAGCCGTATTCGGTGAAGTCGACAGAGGCCACCACGAAGCCCCAGGAAGCGATGCCCGAGAGCAGGTTGCCATGGCCGCTGCGCCAGCCGCCTGCGCCATGCGAGAAGACGACGAGCGGGTAGGCGGCGCTGCTCGCGGCGGTTGCGTCGCGATAGGCGGGGATCTCGACCTTGAGGTCAACCGTCTGCGGGATGTTCTTCAGCATGCCGGCGAGCATGGGCGGCACAGGGTCGGTCTGCAGATAGACATCCTTCGCCCTGCCTTGCGCAGCGCCTGCTGCAGCGGGGTAATAGACCTCGATCTTCCGGTCGCTCAGGCTGAGCGTCGTGACGCCGACCTCGAGCGGTCCGCGTTCGGTATAGACGGGCGGCGAGGTTGCCGCGGGCGCGCTGGCGCATGCGCCGAGCGCAAGGACCGCTGTTGCGAGGGCGAGGCGCGTAAAAATGGATTTGCCAGATGTTTTGACAGGCATGTTGTTTGTCCCTTTTCAGCGCCGGCTTGCATTCACCGGGGCGTTTACGCCCCAGACACGGAGCGGATCGCATGTCGCCTCAGTATTCCAGTGGGCGCCGTTGCGGAATACGCAAAACGATTGGTTGATGAGGGTCGGCGTCAGCTCCGGGGAAGCTGGCGGCTGGTGAGGCCGGCCGCCATGCGTTACGGATCGCACGCTGATGCGCGCACAGGGTGGACCCGATGAAACGCAATCTGATGCTGCTGGTTGCTCTTGCGGGCCTTTGCGCATGCCAGCCGGCGGCTGCACCGGTGGTGGAAGCGCCGCCAGCGCCTGTCGCTGAAGCGGCAGGGCCCGACGATGGCGCTCAGGCGCGCGTATGGGGGCTTAGCCCCTCGCCTGTCCTCACGCTTGCGTATGGTGGAGATGGCCTCAGCATCGCGTGCGAGGAGGCCAAAGGGGTCATGCGTATCGTCTTTGCGCCCGCGTGGGAGAAGGAGGGACCGTTTGACAAGGCGGTCATCTATTTCGGCGACACGTCATTTCCGGTAGCCATCGAAGCAACCGCGATAAAGGGTCAGAACGATAATTACAGTCCTGTCTACCTGCTACCGGCAGATGCCGACACGGTGACCGCCGTGATGCTGGCGAGCAATGCGCGTCTCGTGGTCAGCAACCAGGATGGCGAACAGCAGCGCAGCGGCACGCCTGACGAAGCTGGCGCGTTCGACATGTTCGCCACCACCTGCGCGCAGATCAACGGCCTGCGCCAGTGACGCCGCCATCCGCCGCAGGCGAAAGCGGTTTTCCTCGGCGCAGCGCGGCACTATCTGCAGCCAGGCCGATGCAGCGGAGGAGGACGTCACGTGGCCGACGCGCCGATGGTTTCAGCCGCACTGGCGCGCTTTCGCGATAACAGGGCGGGCCGCGTATCGCCGGCGTGGGGCACGGCGCATATCCGCAAGGCGCTTGTGGCCCTGGGCGATCCGCAGGACCGGCTGCCGCCGGCGATCCATCTGACCGGCACCAATGGCAAGGGTTCGACCGGCGCCTTCATCCGCGCCATGGCGGAGGCGGCCGGGCTGAGCGTGCATGTCTTCACCTCGCCCCATCTCATACGCGTGAACGAGCGCATACGTGTGGCGAGCCGGCTGGTGGAGGACGAGGCGCTTGCCGATGTGCTGGAGGATATCTGGCGGCGTACGGAGGCGCTCACCTATTTCGAGGCGCTTACGGCTGCAGCGTTCTGTCTCTTTGCGGACGTGCGGGCGGACCTCACTGTCATCGAAGTTGGTGCTGGCGGGGCGATGGATGCGACCAATGTGATGAACCGGCCTGCGGCCTGTGTTGTGACGCCGATCAGCCGCGACCATGAGAGCATGTTCGGTGTTTCGGGGGTCGCTGCGATCGCGCGGTTGAAGGCGGGTATCTTTCGCGAGGGGGCGCCCGCGATCGTGGCGGAACAGCCAAGGCTTGCGCTTGCCGTGCTGCGGGAGGAGGCGCGGACGGCTGCTGCGCCGATGCGGTATGCCGGGGAGGACTGGACAGCAGGCTGGGATGGCGATGCGTTCGTCTATGCCAGCGACAAGGTGAAGGTTCGTACGCCATGGCTTGGCCTGCCCGGGCGGCACCAGTCGCACAATGCGGGTGCGGCTTGCGCAGCGCTCGAGGCGCTGGGCGACATGCCAGGTCGTAACTGGCGCATCACGCCGGAGGCGATGGCGGTGGGGCTGCGCGAGGTGGTCTGGCCGGGGCGGCTGCAGCAGCTGAAGCCCGGGCCGCTGGCGGGCGATGGCATGGTGTTGGTGGATGCGGCGCACAATCCCGGCGGCGCGGCAATGCTGGCGGGTGCGATACGCGACAGCCGCGGCGAGGACAGGGTGGCGATCGTGCTGGCGATCCAGGCTGCGAAGGATGTCGAAGCTGTTGCTGGCGAACTGGCTGGCGTGGCTGACGCATTCTTTCTCTGCCCATTGCCGGACAGTGGCGGTCAGGAGGGCGGGACCGGCGCGGAGCCGCGCCATGTGGCTGCGATCATTGCCTCGCTGGGCGGCAGGGCAGAGGTTGCCGAGGATCTTGCCGCAGCCGTGGCTGCCGCGCGCAAGGCGGCGGACCGTGTCTATGTGTGTGGGTCTGTCTATCTGTGCGGCGCTGCGCTGGCGCTGAATGGCGAGCGCGTGGCGTAGGGCGCAAGCTCACAGGCGATCGACCCCTGCGACCATGCTGTGCAAACGCAAACGGCCCGGCGGTGAGCCGGGCCGTGCGTCAGGATCGGAGGATCGCCTAGATCGTGACGGCGTTGAGAGCTTCTTCCATCTTGGCGAAGGAGGGCTGGCTTTCGGATGGGATCTGGCCGCGTCCGATTTCGACGGAGACCTGAGCGGCGTTGCCGTGCAGGTGAGCGACCAGAACGTCCTTGATGATCTTGTAGAACTGGCCTTCCTCGTCGATCACCTGACCCATGCGGGCAGCGAACGGGCCGACAAAGCCGTAGGCCAGGAACACGCCGAGGAAGGTGCCGACGAGCGCCGAACCGATGAGCGCTCCAAGGTATTCCGGCGGCATCGAGATCGCGCCCATGGTCTTGATGATGCCGAGCACGGCTGCGACGATGCCGAGCGCGGGCAGGGCGTCGGCCATGTTCTGCAGCGCGTGGGCCGCCTTGTGCGCCTCGTGGTGATGCTTCTCGATCTGCTTCTCGATGACGTCCTCGACCTGGTGGTCGTCTTCGAGGTTCATCGTCATCATGCGCAGCGTGTCGCAGATGAGATCCGTGGCGAAATGGTCCTTCAGGATCTTGGGATAATTCTGGAAGATCGTGGATTCCGAGGGTTTTTCGATATGCTGTTCGATCGCCACCACGCCCTTTGACTTCATTGTCTTCGTCAATATGAACAATAAAGACAGAAGGTCTGTATAGTCCTTCGCCTTCCACTTGCAGCCGCCCATGATCTTGCCGAAGCCGCCCAGGGCGGCCATCACGGTCTTGAACGAGTTGCCAATCAGGAAGGCGCCGACAGCGGCGCCGCCGATCATCATCATCTCGAAAGGCGCAGCCTTCAGGATGACGTCGAAATGGCCGCCGGCGAGCATGAAGCCGCCGAACACCATCACGAAGACGACCACCACTCCGATGATCTGGAACATAGCCGACCCCACCCGCGCGTCGATTTTCTGGTTGACCCTCCTATGCACGAACAAGCTTAACGCGCCGTGTGAACCGGCCCGAAAAAACGGTTGAGACGGCGTTAAGGCGGCCGCTTCCTGAAGGGCGCGCCTGATGTGCAGCCCGCCGGGTTTCGGGCGCCCGACTGCCGCAATCAGGTGGTTCCATGATGATTGCGAAG
>JBMOGP010000091.1:0-7844 GCA_049318285.1 Hyphomonadaceae bacterium | reverse complement strand
AAACCATCCTTGTCGGCAAGGGGCTGGTCGATCCCGCCGCCATCGACGCCATTGTGGAGACCTACGAAACGAAGATCGGACCGCGCAATGGCGCGCATGAGTGGGGGCGCGCATGTCGAGACTTCTGATCGTCGCATTGCTGCTGAGTCTCTGCGCTTGCGCCGTGTCGCCGAAAACAGATCGAAGCGCACACGTGAACTGCACAGCGGAGACAGCTGCTCTGCTCGACCTTGAAGCGGCACGCGACGCGGTGCGAGATCACATGGCGTATTCACTGGGAGGCGGCGCAAGGTTCGAGGAAGCGTTCACGCCGCTGCGAGCTCAAGCGCAGGCAGCTCGCACGCCGGCCGAACATCTGCGCGTACTTGAGGCCTTCGTCTTTGCTATAGGCGATCATCATGCCGGGCTTAGTACAAACAGTGCTTCCTCGCCTCGTTTGGTTCCAACCGGATCAAGCGTGTGGGCAGATAATCGCGAAGGACAGTGGGTTGTCGCGCAGGTAAGGCTTGGATCGGCTGCGCGACAGGCTGGCCTGCGCGAGGGCATGTTGATCACAAAGGTCAATGGCGTCGCTGCGGATGCGCTCGTGTTGCCGCCGCATTCACCGGGAAGCTCAGCCGCCGCGGCCGGGTTCGCCATGCGCGTCGCTCTCGCCGGCACGCACGCTCAAGATGCGATTGTGGTCGCACAGGGACAACATGGCCCCGTCGAAGCGCGCCTTGCGCTCGCTGAACAGACCAACGCCGAATTGGCGTCTCTCAGCTTTCCTTCCTCCGGGATTGCCCTGATCCGGATCAACAACTCGCTTGGCGACGGTGATCTGCCCGCAAAGTTCGCCGTGCTCATGTCGCGAGCACGAACTGCGCGTCTCATTCTCCTCGATTTGCGCGATACGCCGTCGGGTGGGGACTCTTCCATCGCCAAGCCGATCATGAGTTGGTTTGTGCAGGGAGAGCGCGGCTATCAGCGACATCGGCGCGGCGATCGGGAGTGGGCCGAGAAGGTAAGCGGACGGCGTGATGGGTTTGATGGCCATCTGATCGTCTTGGTAGACCATTGGACCGGTTCGATGGGAGAAGGCTTGGCTATCGGGCTTCGTTCTGCTGCGGGCGCGACGCTGGTTGGGACGTCGATGGCAGGGCTGCGCGGTGCAGTTGAGCCGTTCCCTTTGCCCTGTCTCGCTGGCGTCAGCATTCGCATACCTGTCGAACAACTGTTTACGATGGAGGGACAGCCCCGCGAGTTTGCGGCGCCGGATATCATCGTGGGTGAATCGGATCTCGCCGCGGCCGGCGAATCGGACGCCATCCTGGCAGTCGCGATGCAGCAGGCACTGGAACGGTGAGGTTGGTGTGCTGAAGCCGCCACTGACGACTTCCGGCGAGTTCGGGCCTGAACAATGCTGCTGTCAGGAATGGCGGTTGTTGAACATCCACGCCGGTCGTACCCTCTTGTGGCCAGGGTAGAAAACGGACCAGACAAAGGACGATCAATGATCGAAGAGAGCGACGATCGCCCGCCTGTTGCTCTTGAGCAGCGCGGCGTTGGCGCAGATCAGCGTATGTTCTCGCCTTCGGCGGCGCGAAATGTGGCCCCGATCCTTGCTATGCTGCAGCGCGTCCTTCCCTCAAGCGGCTCAGTGCTGGAGATTGGCTGCGGTACGGGCGAGCATGCTGTTTCTTTCGCGGAAGCGATGCCGCAGGTCACCTGGCGCCCGAGCGATCCCGATCCTGAATCGCGCGCGAGCGCGTCAAGCTGGATCCGCTATACCGGACTGACCAATATATGCGCGCCACTCGATATCGATGTGTGCGCAAGCACATGGGGCGTGGAGCAGGATGCGCCATTTGACGCCATCATCTCGCTCAACATGGTTCATATCGCGCCGTGGTCGGCCAGCCTCGGACTGTTCGCTGGCGCCGGCCGACTGCTTCGCGCCGGCGCGCTTCTCATCCTCTACGGGCCCTTCATGCGTGACGGTGCGCACAATGCGCCCTCAAACGCGGCATTCGACATGTCCCTCAGGGCGCGAAACCCATACTGGGGGGTACGCGATATCGTCGAGCTTGAACGCCTCGGCCAGCTATCTGGTCTCATTCTGCGTGAAACGATCGAGATGCCTGCCAACAACAGAACGCTTGTCTTCGCTAAACCGGAGCATGCTTGACTGAGCCGCCTGTGTGGGCGGCCCCTCTGACGCAAGTGGGATCCTTGAAGGACAGGCAAGCGCGCAGGGGTCGGGTACAGACGTGGGTCCGGCCTCGATATGCCGGACTTGCCGGCGGGCCCGTATGGAGTTCGAAGGTCGGATCCAAAACACCGCGGGGTGCTCGAAGGAACGGGTGGTTCAGGAGCGTATCTGGACCCGCTTTCGGTTAAGCCATTGAATTCTGCTGCTTGCATGGGTCCCCAAGGGACTGTCGACGGAATGGACCGGTCCGGAACTCTGCGGTCTGGGTGTCGCTGATGCTTCATTGCGATGTCGGGCTGGTGTTCGTGGCGCCCCGTTTGATCACAGGTCCACAATCGTCTCCGGAAGCATCTTCCCGCGCGAACTTGTCATGCTACAGTCATCGGGCTGGGGAGCCCGTGCTGGATGCAGCCGCTTGAAAATACGACAAATGACGCGGCGCCTGAAGAGGTGCTCAGGGTCGAGGGCCGCGTGAAGTGGTTCGATGCCGCCAAGGGCTACGGATTCGTGGTTCCCGAGGGGGGCGCAGCCGGCGGTGGGCTGAAGCGAGACGTTCTGCTCCACATATCCGTGATGCGGAAATACGGCGTCGACAGCGCCCCGGAAGGGGCGCGAATCGTCTGCCATGTGGCGACCCGGGACAGGGGTTATCAGGTCAATGAAGTACTCGAACTGACGGCCGGCGAGGCCGTGGGCGAGACTGAGGCCGAAGGGCCATTGGAAGTCGTGCTGGTGAAGTGGTTCAACCGCACCAAGGGCTATGGCTTCGTGCAGCGGCGCGATGATCCGGAAGACATTTTCATACACATGGTGGTGGTTCGGAAAATCGGGATCGAGGACCTGCAGCCGGGGCAGACCCTGCTGGCGTCGGTCGGCAAGGGACAGAAGGGCCGGCATATCGTGAGCTGCAGGCTGCCGCCGTAAGCGGCGGGGGCCAGGTCTTGGCATTGCGTTGCCGGCGTTCTATCCGGGCTGAATGAAACGCTCCCTTTTTGCGATCGCATTTGCGCTTGTTTTGCCGGCCGCGGCTATTGCCCAGCCGGCTGAGACACTGACCATCGTGTCCGGCGACAAGTCTCACACCGTGAAGGTTGATGTCGCCGAGACGAAGGCCGCCGCGGTGGCAGGGCTTGCCGGGCGCACAGCCCTGGCGGCTGGCGAGGGGCTGCTGATCGACTACCGCAAGGTGGGCGAGAACCTGTCGCCGACGATGAAGGGCGTGGGGTTTGATCTTGATCTCCTGTTCGTCGCGCCTGAAGGCACGATCGTCGGCGTGATCCAGCATGCGCGTGCGGGCAGCCTGCGGCCGCTCTGGGTCGGGCTTGGATCGTCTGCGGTTGTCGAGCTTCCGAAGGGGCAGGTTGCGGCGCTGGGCATCAAGCCAGGCGACAAGGTGAGGCACAGGGCGTTCGGCAATGCCGGCTGATCAGCCGGACATCATTGCGCCGCCGGGTTTTGTCCATGTGCTGCGTGCGCCGTTCGTCAACCATGTCGGGCCGCTGTTTCAGGCAATCGAGAATGCGCCCGGTGAACTTACGCTGGGGCTGACTGTCGAGCTGGTCCACACCAACACGATGGGCTTCATGCACGGTGGGATGATCGCCACGATCTGCGACAGTGCGATGGCTCGCGCGGCGGTGTTCAAGCTGAACCGCAGGGCTGTCACGCTGCGCATGGGGATGGAGTATTTCGATCCGGTGCGGAAGGGCGACTGGCTGACGGCGCATGGGCGTCTCGTCGGTCATGATGACGAGGTCGCGCAGACCGAATGCCTGATCCGTGTGGGCGGCGAAGTGCGCGCACGCGGTACGGGGGTGTTCAGGCTGCTGCGGGCGGTGAAGTAGCGCGAACACTGGGACGGGACCTCGTGCTCAGGCGTATTCCTGCGCCGGCAGCCGACGCACTGGCCATGTTCGGTGCGGGGAGCCCCACTAACGGATCATGTGGTCGCGATCTTCCCGGATATGAAACACGCTTGTGACGGGCGCGTGGAAGGTGCGGTGGATCAGGCGTTCGGCGTCGCGGCGTGAGCCAGCGCTTTCGGTCGTTGGCGCTGCCTTTCTTGCGGAGCGGCGAGGGTGGTGGGACGGGCCTCGTGATCTGGGCGAAATAGACGTCCCTCCGGTCGAAGGACCCCTCCCAGACCTTCCAAAGGTTCGCGCCGCGGCGCGTTCCCGCTTCGGAAAGGCTGAAAAGCAGCTGATTTGGCAGGTTTCGTCAGATCGCTTCCGTTCCGCCACCTTTCGGGTATAAGCCCCGCCTGATCGGAGTGTGGCGCAGTCTGGTAGCGCATCTGCTTTGGGAGCAGAGGGTCGTTGGTTCGAATCCAGCCACTCCGACCATCCTACGCTCCTGCGGGGCGTCCGATGGCGGGCCCCTTGAGTACCCACGACAATGAATGACCGGCCCGTGATCCTGCTGGCGGCGCATGGCGAGCGCGGTGGGGCTGCGAACAATGAGCGGCTCGCCGGTATCGTCGACCAGGTGGCGCAGGCGCTGCCGGAGGCGGATGTCGGCTCCGTCCTCGTGAATGTCGAGGGCGTGGTCGAGCGCGCCGTCGAGGCTTGCGGGGCGCGCAGGCTGATCGTGCTGCCGCTGCTGTTCTCTGACGGGTTCTTCTTCGAGCGACGGTTGAGGCCTTTCGTTGCGGGTCCGGGGCGGACGCTCGCCCAGCCGATGGCGCTGTGGCCGGGCTTTGCGCCTTTCCTTGCTGATAACCTTGCGCTCCGGACGATCAGCCATGCAGCGGACCCGCGCGCGGTGTTGCTCGCCCACGGGTCGAGGCAGACGGGCAGATCGGCGGCGTGCGCGCGAATTGTCGCTCAGCAGATGCAGGCGCGGTATGGGCGGATCGAGGTGGCCTTCCTCGAGGAGCCGCCCTTTGCGCAGGACGTGATCGCGGCTGCCGAAGCGCCATGGTCTGCGGTTGGGTTATTCCTCGGTGACGGGATGCACGGCGGGACGGATTTCGATGTGCTGGTCTCGACAGCGCCCCGGCCACCCGTGGCGGCATTCACAGCTGGGGAGCTTCCAGGCCTGCCGGGTCTTGTTGTTGCCGAGGCCAGGGCGCGCCTTGCGGCTTGATGCCGATCAAGCCGGCCCGCCACCCATGGCCCAACATTCTGGCAGGACCGGGGACAACGAGGAGACTTCCAGGATGTTGCGCACCGGCTTTCGGGTCCTCACGGCCGCGGCGGGGCTTGGACTCGCGGCTTGTACCCCCCCGGGCCCCGCGGAATCGCCCAAAGTGAAAGCCCCGAAAGCGGAAGCGGCTCGCGCGCCGCAGGTCGCGGCAGGCGATCCGGCCGCCTATCGGGGGGCTGCTGTTGCAGCGCAGGTCTGTTCGCGCTGCCACGATGTCGGGATGGGGGCGCCGCCTGTCATGGAGATAGGAGCGCCCAAATTCCGCGACCTGGCCGGGCAGACTGATTCCACGCCGGAAAGCCTTGCTGCAAAGATGCGGAAATCGCACCCCATTATGCCCGACTACATCTTCGATGAGGCAGAGACCGCTGATCTGGCCGTCTACATCCTGAGCCTTCGGGGCGATCCCGGTTGAGGCCAGGGCCCGCTTCTGCGCAGTTGAAACTTCACTGTTTTGCGGGCAGATGGGCGCAGTTACGGAGTCCTCGCCCATGCTTGCGAAAATCTACCGCCCCGCCCGCAACGCCATGCAGTCCGGCACGGCCAAGTCGCAGGACTGGGTTCTGGAGTTCGACAGCGAGACGCCGCGTACGGTCGACCCGCTTATGGGCTGGATTTCCAATGCAGATACCAACACACAGGTGCGCATGACGTTCGCGACGCGCGAGGAAGCGATCGAATTTGCACGCCGGGAAGGCATTCCCTTCCAGGTGACGGAGCCGCGGGAGGCCAGACGCGTGATCAAGGCCTACGCCGACAATTTCGCCACCGGCCGCCGCAAGCCCTGGACGCATTGATCTCCGGACGCTCTACCCTACATCCGTGAACCCGACTAAGACGCGCAGGCTGCGTCTGATCCCGTAGCTCAACTGGATAGAGCACCCGCCTTCTAAGCGGGTGGTTGCAGGTTCAAGTCCTGCCGGGATCGCCAGCTGCAAGAGCCCGTCGGGCAATGCGCCGTTCCAGAGCGGCCTCTGCCATCGCGCTGGCGCTGGCTGCGCGATCATCTTCACACAGTGGCGCTTCGCTGAATGGAGACTTTCAATCTCGACGCCAGTTTCGTCGCGCCAATCGACGGCATGCGTCAGGTGTATGACGAGCGCACGCGTCAGGCTCCCGCTCACAACTCTCCCGACCTCGATCCGCTGTGGCCAGTGTCAACTCCCGGCTTGTCCAGTGCTGCGAGCGCCCGCATGGCCTTGGTCAGCACTCACACATGTTGAGCGCCAGACCCCGCGGGCCTGCGGCACAAGCGGGCGGCGAGCCGAACCGTGCGGCGAGCCGAACCGTGCGGCGCACCGGGGCACGATCAACCCCTTCACGTCGAATTGTGGCGGCGATGCAAAGGGCAAAGACGTGTCGCAGGCCTGCCTGCACGACCAGGCCGCAGCCGCTGTTGCCAATGCACCATGCGGGCGAGGGAAGACAAAAGCAGTTCGTTCAGATGTTACAGGCGCTGGCTCAAGTTCGGGATTCGTCTATCATCCTGAGTGACGCGCCGGGGCAGATTGCAGAGCCCCTCTTAAATTTGTCATCCGCGGCGCCGACATTTGAGGAGACAGTTCCTCAACGCACCACTCAGGGTCGCGCCCCGCCGCACCCGCGACGAGGCAGGGCGCGCTACTCCCGACCGGGTGCAGCTTACGAGGGACTGCACGGCTCGCACCGCGAGTTGCCGGCGAGCCCAGTACGTGCCTCTGGCGCCCGAAAGGGCAAAGATGGGAGCGATGATGTCGCGCGATCTGTTCGATAGCTACACCAGGGCCTTCGAGAACCGTCGCGAGACGGTGATGACGATCCAGGAGTATCTGGAAGGCTGCAAGCAGGACCCGCTGATGTATGCAGGTCCACACGAGCGCCTGCTGGCCGCCATCGGCGAGCCCGAGATGATCGACACGTCGCGGGACCCGCGGCTTGGGCGCATTCACGCGAACCGCACCATCCGTGTCTATCCGCGTTTCTCCGAGTTCTACGGCATGGAAGAGACGATCGAGCGGATCGTCGCGTTCTTCCGGCAGGGCGCGCAGGGACTCGAAGAGCGCAAGCAGGTGCTCTACCTGCTCGGCCCGGTCGGCGGCGGCAAGTCTTCGCTGGCTGAACGTATCAAGGCGCTGATCGAGGATCAGTACATCTATGTGCTGAAGGCGGGGAATGATCTCTCGCCTGTATTCGAAAGCCCGCTGGCCTTGTTCGATCCGGAAACCCAGGCGGAGACGCTGTTCAAGGCCTACAACATTCCGCGCCGGCGGTTGACCGGACTGATGAGCCCGTGGGCGCTGAAGCGGCTGGACGAGTTTGCTGGCGATATCACGAAGTTCCGCGTCGCGAAGGTGAAACCATCGCGGCTGCGCCAGATCGGCGTCGCGAAAGTGGAGCCCGGCGACGAGAACAACCAGGATGTATCCTCGCTGGTCGGCAAGATCGACATCCGCAAGCTGGAGATGCACTCGCAGAACGATCCGGACGCCTACTCCTATTCGGGCGGCCTCAACCGCGCCAACCAGGGCGT
>JBMOGP010000090.1:0-7850 GCA_049318285.1 Hyphomonadaceae bacterium | reverse complement strand
CTCGACCCGCGCGCGGTTCGATCCCGCCACGGCGCCTGGAGACTTGACTGATGTCCCGCAAGAAGAAGGGCGAGCCGGTTCACGGCTGGCTGATCCTCGACAAACCCGAAGGCGTGACCTCCACGCAGGCCGTCGGTATCTGCCGCCGCATCTTCAATGCGCAGAAGACCGGCCATGGCGGCACGCTCGACCCGCTCGCGTCAGGCATCCTGCCGCTTGCCTTCGGCGAAGCCACGAAAACCGTCGGCTATGTGATGGAGGCGGACAAGGACTATGTCTTCACCATCCGCTGGGGCTCCTCCACCACCACGCAGGACCGCGAAGGCGACGTCACCGGCACATCCGACGTTCGCCCCGCCGCTGAGGCCATCGCCACCACGCTGGCAACCTTCATCGGCGAGATCGATCAGGTCCCGCCGCAATTCTCGGCCATCAAGGTCAATGGCGAACGCGCCTATGACCTTGCCCGCGACGGGGAAACGGTCGATCTGGCCTCACGTAAGGTTAACCTGTACGCCGCCCAACTCGTCGATTGCCCTTCGCCTGACCTCGCCGTAATCCGCGTCACGTGTGGAAAAGGCTTCTATATCAGGGCTCTTGTCCGCGACATCGCCGCCGCCCTCGGGGCCGAAGGACATGTGGCCGCCCTCCGCCGCACCCGTGTCGGCGCGTTTGCCGAGGCCGCGGCAATCACCCTTCCATTTCTCCAGCAAATGAGCGATAAGCCCGCGCTGGACGACACCCTTGTTCCCCTTGAGACCGCGCTGGACGACATCCCGGCGCTGGCCATCACCGGGGAAGAGGCGTCCAGGCTCAGGCAGGGCCGAGAGATCGTACTTCTGCCCCATCAGGTCGAGGCGTTTCGGGAGATGCGCCGTCCTCGTCAAGTGAACGGGGAGGATGCCTCCCGCATTTGCCTCGCCACGGAAAAGGTGGGCGAAGAACAACTCGGCGTTGCTCTGGGTGAAGTCCGGGCCGGCAGGTTCCTGCCCGTCCGCGTGTTCAACCAATAGTCAGCCGGTCGTCCGGCTAGAATTCAGGAGCAACCCGATGTCGATCACGCCGGAGGCGAAAGCCTCCCTGATCAAGAAATATGCCCGCACCGAAGGTGATACGGGCTCCCCCGAAGTGCAGGTCGCGATCCTCACGCACCGGATCACCTACCTGACCGACCACTTCAAGACCCACAAGAAAGACAATCACTCGCGCCGCGGCCTTCTCAAGATGGTCTCGCAGCGTCGGCGACTGCTCGACTATCTGAAGTCGAGGGACGAGGCCCGCTACCAGGCCATCATCAAGGAGCTGGAGCTCCGCCGCTAACGCGGGGCCCAAAATACCCGCCGGCCCACCGGGGCCGGCGGTTTTCGTATGGAAAGAGACAATCGAGATGTTTGACATTCAACGCGTGACTATCGACTGGGCGGGCCGTCCGCTCACGCTGGAAACCGGCCGCATTGCGCGCCAGGCCGACGGCGCCGTGCTGGCGACCTATGGCGAGACCAGCGTCCTTGCCGCCGTCGTCTATGCGCGCAAAGCGAAAGAAGGCCAGGACTTCTTCCCGCTCACCGTGAACTACCAGGAACGCTATTACGCTGCCGGCCGGATCCCCGGCGGCTTCTTCAAGCGCGAAGGCCGTCCCACCGAAAAGGACACCCTCACCTCCCGCCTGATCGACCGCCCGATCCGACCGCTGTTTGCTGACGGCTTCAAGAACGAAGTCCAGGTCACGGTCACGGTTCTGTCCTACGACCAGGAAAACGATCCGGACATCGTCGGCATGGTCGCCGCCTCCGCCGCGCTCGTCATTTCCGGCGCACCGTTCAATGGCCCGATCGCCGCCGCCCGCGTCGGCTACAAGGATGGCCAGTACATCATCAACCCGACAGCCGAGCAGATGGAAGGCTTCCAGCTCGACCTCGTCGTCGCCGGCACCACCGAAGGCGTGATGATGGTTGAATCCGAAGCGAAGGAGCTTTCGGAAGACGTCATGCTCGGGGCGGTGAAAGCCGGCCATGAGAGCTTCCAGGCCGTGATCGACGCGATCATCAAGCTGGCCGAGAAGTCGGCGAAAGAGCCGTTCGAATTCGAAAGCCCGGATCACTCCGCGCTCCTGAAATCGATCCAGGACATTGCCGGCGCGGATCTCTCCGCCGCCTACAAGATCAAGGAAAAGGCCGATCGCTACGCCGCTGTCGGCGTCGCCCGCGAGAAGGCAAAAGCCTTGCTCGTGAAGACCGAAGCCAACCCGACCGGCGCTGACCCGCTGGTGTTCAAGGAACAGTTCAAGGAAGCCGAGGCCAAGGTCGTTCGCGGAGACATCATCCGCACCGGCATGCGCATCGATGGCCGCAAGACCGACCAGATCCGCGCGATCGAGTCGACCGTCTCCGTCCTGCCGCGCACGCACGGCTCTGCCCTGTTCACCCGCGGCGAAACGCAGGCCCTCTGCGTCGCAACGCTCGGCACGGCTGAAGACGAACAGTACATCGACGGCCTCGAAGGCACGAAGAAGGAGAAATTCCTCCTTCACTACAACTTCCCTCCCTACTCGGTTGGTGAAACCGGCCGGGGCGGCTCCCCGGGCCGCCGCGAAATCGGTCACGGCAAGCTGGCCTGGCGCGCGGTGAAAGCCGTCCTGCCGAAGCCGGAAGACTTCCCCTACACGCTCCGCATCGTCTCGGAGATCACGGAGTCGAACGGCTCCTCCTCGATGGCCACCGTCTGCGGCTCATCGCTCGCGATGATGGACGCCGGCGTTCCCATCACACGTCCGGTGTCCGGCATCGCCATGGGCCTCATCAAGGACGCGGAAGGGATCGCCATCCTCTCCGACATCCTCGGTGATGAAGATCACCTCGGCGACATGGACTTCAAGGTCGCCGGCACCGAAGCGGGCGTTACCTCGCTCCAGATGGACCTCAAGATCGACTCGGTCACGTTCGACATCATGAAGACTGCCCTCGCCCAGGCGAATGGCGGCCGCCTGCACATCCTCAACGAGATGAGCAAGGCCATGACGGGCGCGCGTCACGAAGTCTCGGAGAATGCTCCGAAGATGATCTCGATGAAGATCCCGGTCGACAAGATCCGTGACGTCATCGGCACGGGCGGCAAGGTCATCCGCGAGATCGTCGAAAAGACGGGCGCGAAGATCAATGTCGAGGACGACGGCACGGTCAAGATCGCCGCTGTCGAGAAGTCGAGCCTTGATGCAGCCCAGAAATGGATCGTCAGCCTCACGGCCGAGCCGGAAATCGGCGCGATCTACGAAGGCCGTGTCGTCAAGGTCATGGAGTTCGGCGCGTTCGTGAACTTCTTTGGCGCCAAGGACGGCCTCGTCCACGTCTCGCAGCTCGCTGCAGAACGTGTCGAGTCGCCCTCTGCTGTCGTCAAGGAAGGCGACACCGTCAAGGTGAAGCTCCTCGGCTTCGACGATCGCGGCAAGGTCCGCCTGTCGATGAAAGCCGTGAACCAGGAAACCGGCGAAGCCATCGAAGGCGTCACGGATGACGGCCCGCAGGGCGATCGTCCGCCGCGCGGTGATCGTCCGCGCCGCGACGGTGATCGTGGCGGCCGCGGCGGCGGCCGTGGCGGCGATCGCGGCCCGCGTCGCGAACGTAGCGAAGGCCCGAAGGAAGACGCGGAATAACGCCCGCTCTCATCCGATAAAGCAAAGGCCGCTCCGGAAACGGGGCGGCCTTTTGTTGTCGATCGTTGATGGGAGCGGGCGGAGACGAGGTCCCCGCCCGCCCAGCAGCCACGTGGTCCTCAGCGCACGGCAAGCATGCGGAAGGAGTCAGCGGGGCGGCCGATACTGAAATCGTGAATTGCGGCAAGGTCTGCGCGGTCCATACGGCCAACAAGCCGGTCCATCGTCTCGCGCGCACAGTCGCGCTCCTGCTTGCGCACATCGAAACCGCGCACGCCTTGATGCTTGCAGGCGCGTTCGATCTGACGTGCAAGAGCCAGATAATTGTCGAGCGGGGAACGCGTGGCGACATAAGGCGCTGCGAGGGCGAGGGAAGCGCGGCCCGGCTCAGCCGCCCCACGCGGCGCAAATGCAATGGCCAACGCGCCGGCGACGGCGGCGAGGGCAAGACCTCTGATGGCGATCATGGAGAGGATCCGTCGTTATCCGCAGCTCGTGCTGGCTGCGTTGGTCCTCTCGCCTGAATCGATGACAGCCATCTGACGGCTACGCTGCGTTTGCGTGAAACAATTCGGGCCGGATTGAGCCTAGGGCTCGACCGGCGGCATCGACGCGATCCAGTCGCGGATGAGCGCGATGCCGACCGGATCGATCAGCGAGCGCCCAAGTTCGGGCATTGCAACGCCCGGCTCGACCGACTCCATGCGGTGCAGCAGGATCGACGCATCCGGATGCCCCGGCTCAATGACAAACAGATTGTCACCCGATCCCCTGCCCGCCGCCGTCGGCCGCTTGTGCACGCCCCAGCCCGTCGGGTTGGTCTCGTTCCATGCGAGGAACAGCCCCGAATTCGACGCCCCGCCGCCGGCGCGATGGCAGTGCGCACAGTTGATGTCGAGCCACGCCCGCGCGCGATCCTCGGTCGGCGCATCGCTCCTGATGGAGTGTGCCGCAGGCGCCACGGCCGGAAGCCCGGTCAGAATCCCGCGCGCCTCCCAGTCGGCCAGCTGCGCCACGCCCTGGGGCCCGACATGATTGAGATTGCGGGCCGTCGGGCCGATCGGCACGAAGTCATCGCCAAGCGAATGACATTCCTTGCACTGGTTGCGATTGGGCGCCGAATAGTTGATCGTCAGCGCCTCGCCATCGGGCGAGATGGTCTTGATGACCTGCTTGTCGCCCACCGGCGAATAGACTGCCTCGGTCCCCTCTGCGTTCCAGACATACGGATAGGCGACCCACCCGTCGGCCTTGTGGATCAGCAGGCGTGTCTCAACATACCGCTCATCCTTCGCCGGCTCGCGCATGTCGGGTGCGAAGGCGAAGGTCTTGATCAGGACAGAGCCAACCGGGAAATCCATCACGCCGGTTTCCTGGTATGCGGCGGCCATCCCCTTCGGCACATAGACTGCGCGATGCTTCGCAGCATGATCCGAGAACAGCGCATTGACGAGGTCGTAAGGCAAGACGCCTTGAGCGGGCTCACGCGCCGAGACATCGCTGAACAGGCCGTAGTCAGAAAGCCTGGGCGCCGGATCATCTGCAAGGATGACGGCGTCGCGTACGCCGCCAGGCCCGGAGCATGCGGCCAGGACAAACGCCATGCCCGCCAGCGCCAGCCTGCCGAATGGCAGCCCAACGCTGCCCCGTCGATCCCGGCATGCGCCGGCGCCAAGCAGGCTGTTCAACACATTCAGGCAGTTACGGCTGAAATCCAAGATCAGAACATGCCTCTTTCGCCACCCTGGGTCCCGGCCCTGGCGGGGACGCGCGGGCCACACCACGTCGCCCGGGCTTAAAGCCCGGGGAAACAATCAGGTCCCTTCTTTCGCCGCCGCCGGCTTGTCTTGCGGCAACACGATCGCCGGCGGTTCGGCGATCTCGAAGTCCGGCAGACGCGTTGTCGAAGGATTGGCCTTGGTCAGGTCGATCGGCGTCACGCCGAGGCCGAGATTGATGAAGCCGACCTCCGGCTTCTCGCGGATGACGATGCGCACCTCTTCCGTCTTGCCGTTATAGGTGGTCACGCCATCCCACACGATGGCGGGCAGACTGCCGCCAAGTGCGGGCGCCAGCGGCGCCAAGCGCCCCTGAGGATTGTTGCCGCCCTCACCATAAGTATTGTCCCGGATCACGAAATCGCGCGGCAGAGGGTTGTAGCGCGCATCCTTGAACTCGAACGAGTAGCCATAGATCAGGACGTGCGTGGTCTGGTTCTTGTCGAACGTGTTATTGAACACATGCACGTTCTGGTTCGCCATCAGCATGACGCCTGCGCCCGTCGGCACATTGGCGACGATATTGCCGGGCGGGGCGAAGTTCGGCGTGTCGTTCGCGACGACCTGGTTGTTGAAAATGCGCGTCGAATGCCCGCCGATCTTCGGCAGGTCGGGCAGGTCGAACACCAGAATGCCGCCGGCATTGTGCGTTGCGACGTTATCGTGCACGTCGGCGTTGGTCGAATTCTCGATCTCGATGCCGGCGACATTGTACTCTGCCCGGCTGTTGCGCACGATGATGTTGTCCGACTGGCCGACATAGATACCGGCGTCAGATGCGCCGCTCACCGTCACGCCGTCGATCAGGACGTTCTTGGATTCCACCGGATAGACACCATAGGCCCCGTTGGTCGTCAGAGGACCGCCAGTCCAGATTACCTTTAGGTCCTTGTAGGTGATGTTGTCGGCGCCCTTGGACTTGATGCCGTCGCCCTTGGGGTCTTCCATGGTGAAGCCGGTCACCGTGACATTGTCGGAGGTGATCAGCAGCCCCTCACCCGCTCCGGTCTGGCCCTTGAACGAGATGAAGGTCTTGTCCTGCCCCGCACCCTTGATGGTGACACCGTCCACGGTCAGCGACAGCCCGTCGGTAAAGTCGAAACGGCCCTCGCCGATCTCGATCGTATCGCCCGGCCTGGCCTCGATCAGGAGCTTCTGCAGGTCAGCATAAGCCGTGGCGGATGGGGCAAGCGCCGCGGGTTTCGCCGGTTCCGTCGGGCTGCAGGCTGCTGCAAGCGCCAAGACCGAAACTGCCGCGAGAATGCTGCGCATGTCGCGCTCCCCTGTGATTGTTGCTGGAGCGGACTGTCGCCTCGGCGACCGGGAAGTCAAGTTGCCCAAACGAAAGCGGCCGCCCCTCGGGGAAGTGGCGGCCGCAGCAACCAGCGTGAGAGGCAATGGCGCCAGGCCGCCGGGGTGTCTCGCCTAGTTCGTAAGCGCCCAGAGCACGAGCCCGGTCGCCGCGGCGATCAGCAGGACCTCACCTGTGTCATGGTCCCGGTAATAGTCGTGACCATGACGCGGCGGCGGCAGGCGATAGCGGTCGTAGTCGTTCACCACGACGTACGAGGTGTGATGACGGCGATCGAAGCGGTCGCCGCGGGACCAGTAATGGTGGCCGCCACGGTCGTCATACCAGCCGCGACGGTCGCGGCGGTCGTCGCGACGCTCGTGGCGATATCCGTCGCGATAGCCATGGCGGTAGTCGCGGTCGTCCCAATGGCGGCGGTGGTCGTCACGGCGGTCGTGTTTCCGGCGACGGTGATCGTCATCGGCGAAAGCAGGCGCCACCGCGGTCACCGCGAGCAGGCCCGCCAGAAGCGAAGAAGCAATGAGACGCATGGGGTACTCCTTTCAGTCTCTTGACCCCATGACAACGCACTGAACCTGAACGCAGGACGACTCATCCGTTCATAAACACGGGGAGCGTGCCGTTCATCTGCGGCCCAAGTAAAATCAGTCACTTATCGTGCCAGCCAGAATCAGATTCTCCGCATGCGCCGTGCACGGCGCCTGTTCGCCGGCGCAATCGACATGGTCAACGCGCCACCCTGTCCGCGGAATCAGGCGGCGGAGCGATCCTTGAACAGGCCTGCCGCGGCCTTGATCCAGGCTTCCACCTGCTCGCGCTCCGGCCCCGCCCCGTCGCGCAGAACGCGTTCCCCCTGGTTCGAACTCGCAAACAGGTCGATCGCATCCATCAGCGAGTCGAGGTCGATGCGGGCCAGATCCTCGAGGCTGTAGACGCCGGCGCTGACAAGGATCTGCGCATTGGTTCCACTGAGGTCCGGCAATGAGCAGGCCAGCAGGGCCTGCGCCTGCCAGTCCTTGATCACGCCGGCGTTTATGTGGCTCGCCTTGATCCGTAGCGCCGCCTCCTCGGGCGTCAGGGCGAGCAGGTCACCCACCGTCTTGACGCCGAT
>JBMOGP010000089.1:0-7994 GCA_049318285.1 Hyphomonadaceae bacterium | reverse complement strand
CAGAAGGACCAGCGCTCATGACTCAGACTTTCGGCAGAGGCTTGGCGCGCGCGGCGTCGAGATAGCGCGCGGCCTTCACGTGGAGCGCGTTGTCGAGATCGATCAGCAGCGGATTGCCTGTGGGGATCTCCACCTCGGTGATCTCGCTGTCGGGCACCTGGAAGAGATGCTTCACGATGGCGCGCAGGCTGTTGCCGTGCGCGGCGACCACGATGTTCTCGCCAGCTTTCAGCTTCGGCGCGATCTCGGCCTCCCAGTAGGGCAGGACCCGGTCGAGCGTCGTTTTGAGGCTTTCGGTGTTCGGGATGGCGAGCCCCAGATAGCGGCGGTCCTTCGAGAGATCAAACGCGCCGCCAGCCACCATGTCTGGCGGCGGAATGTCGAATGAGCGGCGCCAGACTTTCACCTGCTCCTCGCCGTGCCTGGCAGCCGTCTCTTTCTTGTTGAGACCGGTGAGGCCGCCATAGTGTCGCTCGTTGAGATGCCAGTCCTTGGTCACCGGCAGCCAGAGGCGGTCCATCGTGTCGAGGGCGAGGTATAGCGTGCGAATCGCGCGGCGTTGCACGGAGGTGTAGGCGCAGGTGAAGTCGACGCCTGTGTCCTTGAGCAGCTTGCCAGACAGGCAGGCCTCTTCCTCGCCGACATCTGTCAGGTCGACATCCCACCAGCCGGTGAACCTGTCTTCCAGGTTCCACTGGCTCTGTCCGTGCCGCACCAGCGCCAGTTGCGCCATCATCCTGCTCCGCCAAAAGACTGCGGGTTCTCAAGCAGGTTCGGGCGCGCGGGGCAAGAACTATGGAGCGCCAGGCCCGGCGCTCCGCTCAGCGCGGCGTTGTCGCCACCAGGAAGTCGTCAGCAACCTGGGCACCCGGATTGCTCTCGCGCCGTTTGAACGCTTCCAGCAGGGATGCGTAGGGTGGGGCGTACTGCCAGCCATTGGTGGCGGTGTTCAGCTTGATCTCGAAATGGAGGTGAAGCGTGGTCGGCGTGCCGCCGAAATCGTTCGAGACATAGCCGATCACGTCGCCCTTCTTGACGGTCTGGTTGGTCGCGACCTTCAGCTTCTTCATGTTGAGGTGGAGATAGCGGTAGATACGCCCGCCGGAATCGGCACGCAGCGTGACGGTGTAGCTGCCGACATTGGAGATAACGCCATCCTCGACGGCGACCACTTCGTAGCGCGCGCGCTCAGCGGCCGTGGTGGCTCGCTCGGCCTTGCAGCCTTCCGGCGTGCCGACGCGGATGTCCTGGCCGAGATGGACGCCGGTCTTGGCGCACCAGGGCGTGGTGTTGGTCGTCGAGCGGCTCTCGCAATAGTTGTCGCGCCATGGCGCGGTGAAGTTGCGGGTGTCGCACTGGTCGCCGCCCTTGATGCCGCCGCCATAGCGATAGACCTGCGTCTGCGCCACAGCAGGCGCGTCCTTGATCGGGAACAGCATGTCGGGGACAAGCACGGCTGCCTCGGTCGAGCCTGTGCCGCTCGACGGCGCGAGGTTGCCCGGCCGGAAGAAATAGAAGGATGCCGCCACCGGCGCCGGCGTTGTGGGTGGCGTCGGGGTCGGCGCTGGGGTCTCCGGCGCTGTGGGCAATGTCGGCGCAGGTGCTCCGGGCTCTTCGTAGGGCGGCGGGATCAGGATGGCGCCATTCGAGCCCGGCTCGGTCGGTTCGGTCGGCACGGGCAGGGGCGGGAGCGGTTCGCCTTCGACGCTTTCCAGCGGCTTGCCATCGCCCGTGTCGATGTTCGGGTTCTCAGGGATCGTTTCCGGGAAGGGCGTGCCGTCCGCTGGTGCGCCCGTGTTGGCGTTGGGGTTCGGCACGCCGCCAGGGCTCGGGTCGGACGGGTTCACCGGATCAACTGCGTCGAGCGGTGGGGGCGGAGGTGGAAGCGTCGGGTCTTCGGGAACAGCCTCTTCCTTCGCCGCGATCTCGACCCATGGCCAGAGCAGCACGTTGTTCGCATCGCACGCGCCAAGCAACGACACGCTTGCCAGCGCGGCCAGGCCGAACTTCACCGAGGACCGTTTCATCCCACCACTCCCACTCTCCGTCCCATTCGCCCCGGCCATTCGACCCGGCCTCTCGCCACCGGACGAAGATCCTAGCGCGACTGCGCCACGAACAGGCTTTCCGCGAATTCCTTGGCCTGCGCTTCGGTGATGCAGCCTTCCGGGCTGTCGACTTCGCGGCATTCGAATTCGATCACATAGTCTGCGCCATAGCGCGAGAAGGCCAGCTGCGCGCCGGCTTCGACCGTCGTGAACTTCATCTCGGTCTTGTCGCCGGCGGGCGGGGAGCCGGCCTGATAGGCCTTGCTCGAGCCGTTCACGATCACGTCGTAGCGCGGCAGATGATAGGTTGCGAAATACCCGTCCTTGGTCACGCGCGGCGGCGTTGGACGATCGCTTGCGGTCTGAACGATCTCGGGCAGCAGCATCGGCACGGTCAGCGGATCGCTGCCGACGGCTTGCGGGATCACCACGTCTGATGGCCTGGCTGCAGCGTCGACGCGCGCGGCGTCCCAGTCGATCTGTCCGACCACGGGAGCAGGACCGGCGGAAGCAGGCTGTGCGACCTGCTCTTCGGTGGTCGCGGCTGGCGCAGTGGCGGCAGGCGCCGCAGGCTGCTCCTGCGTGCATGCGGCAGCGGCGATGGCGAGGAGGCCAAGGCCGCCCAGAAGCATGGATTTCATCATCGTCCTCCGGGTTGAGCCGTCATGTTGGGCTCTGCATAGGAAACATCGGCGGCCGCTCCCAGCTTCGCTGCGATCGCGCGCATGGCGGCGGCGCGCTGTGCTGGCTGGACCGAGCCATCGTGCACAAGCACCAGCTCGTTGGAATATGTCACGCGGTCGAGACTGAGCGCGGCGAACTCAGGCCGCGATGCCTTCCACGCGTTGAATTTTGCCCTGGCCGAATTCTGGTCGCGCCAGAAGGCGTCGATGATGTCCTTCACGCGGCCATCGTCCTTGAACTTGACGACGATCTCGACGCCGGTCTGCACAGCGCCCGCAGCGCCGGGCTGGTTCTGGGTCTGGGGCAGTCCGATCATGGGCGGAAGCGGACCTTCCGGCGCAGGGGCAGGCGCCATGGCCGCGGGCGTTGCCGCCGGGCGCGCAGGGCTTTCGGGGGAATTCGCGAGAAGCGACACGCCGACGATCGTGGTGATGATGCCAATCGCCGCCGCTGTCGGGCCTGCGGCCTTCAGGCGTGTCTCTCCGCCGTCGATGCGCGGTGCCTCTGTCACAACCACTATCCTTCTCCTCCTGGAACCGATCCCAGCGGCATAAAGGCTTTGCGCAGCCTGCGCCCTGGAAATCATGTGCCCCCGTCCATAGAACGCCTACTGAAGCTGAGCGTTCACCAGGTTCAGCATCCGACCGCCACACGGCCGATAACACATGTCGGCGGAACCCGGGATGGGCGTCGATCCCGGGTAGGCCGTGCAGGCGCCCGAACATTGCATGTTCGTGCGCGGGGTCGTCGCCTGCAGAAGCCGCGTTTTCAATTCGGATGGCACGGCAGAGGGGAATTTCGCCTTCAGCAGGACCAGGGCCGCTGAAACATGCGGCGCCGCCATCGAGGTGCCGTTCTCGAAGGCATAGTAGCACTGGGCGATGGTCGCGCCGGGATTGGCCGGGTCCGTGCAGTTCTTCATGAACTTGGTGGACAGGATGCCGTCAGGGCGGCCGTCCCGGTCATCATCGCGCGCCATGTCGCCGCCGGGCGCCATGATCGAGACGTTGGCGCCGAAGTTGGAGTAGGGCGTCAGCTGGCCCCGCGCGTCGTTGGCCGCAACCGAGATGACGTTCTGGCATCCGCCCGGAGCGAAGTACTGCGTGTCGACGCGCGCATTGCCCGCTGCCGAGACGACGATCGCGCCCGCTGCAACCGCATCATTGATCGCCGCCTGCATCGAGGCGGGGCAGGGGCCGAACAGACCTATCGACAGGTTGATGATGTCGGCCGGCTTGGAGTTCCACACTTCCCTGACGCCGTCGCGTGCTGGAATCGCGCCGGCGGCCCAGCGGATTGCATCATTGATGTCCGACAGCTTGCCGCCGCAGCGGCCGAGTGCGCGCACGGGAACGATCGTGACATTCCAGGCGCCCCCCGCGACGCCGGCGGCGTTGTTCGTCGCGGCGACGCCGATCGTCCCAGCCACGTGCGTGCCGTGGAACGAGTCCGAGAGCGTGGCGTCGTCCGGGTTGCACTTGTCGCCCGGGTCGTTGGGATCGGCGTCGCGCCCGTCGCCGTCATTGCCCATGATCGGGTCAGAGACCATGTCGTAGCCCGGCGCGAGGTTGGGCGAGCCCTTGATGTCGGGGTGATTCATCTGGATGCCGGTATCAACGACCGCGACCACCACGTCGCGCGATCCGGTGTCCTTCGCGCGGTCCCAGAAACCGCCAAAGCCTGCGCCGCCTGCCGATTGGCCTGCAGCGGAGCCATTGTCGCGGAAATGCCATTGCAGTCCGTAGAGCGGATCGTTCGGGCGCAAGCTCGTCGCGACGGTTGCCGGCTTCTGCGCAGGCTTGCGCAGCATCTGGTTGGTGAAGATGTAGTCCTTCTCGACGTATTCGTAATCGCCGGTCTGCATCAGAACCTTGACGACGCATTCCGTCGCCAGCACCGGGTCGAGCTTCAGCTTGTCGATGTCGGGCGCGCCGGCGCATTCCTCGCTGTCATTGCGTTTCTGGGGAGCGAACAAGGCGCGCATGGACTCGATCTTGTCCAGGTCGACGGCGCCTGCGCGAAGCTGGGTCGGGTTGACGCCGATGGTGATGCGCATCTGCCCGCCTTCGCCGGGCGTGACGATGCCGGACAGGCCGAGACGCTCGAGCGTCTGTCCGGCCTTGTCGCGCGCTACGACCGCCTGATCGACGGCGAGCCGCGCCCGGACCTGCAGCGGTTTCGGCAGAGGATCGTTCGCGTCCATGACCTTGCGCGATACGGTGTCGCCGAGTGATTGCGCGGTCTGGCTGTTCGCCTTCATCGTCTCCTGCGCCGACTGGCGCGCCCGGCGCAGCGCCTCGGCGTCGAGTTGCACGCCCATGTCGCGCACGACCTCCTTCAGCGCTTCAGGCGCTGCGACCTGAGCCTGCCGGCGAAGTTCGCTCTTGGATGGCAGCTTGATTGCATCGCGCGGCCGGACCAAGCCCGGTTTCATGAAGGCCGGGGCGCCATCCTGCGTCATGCGGCTGGCTTCAGGGGAGGCGGCTGCGGCATCCGGCGGCGGGGCTTCCTGCACGGGCGGGCCCGCGGCTGCTGCGGCCGATTCAGGCAGGGGAGCGTCGTCGGTGTTCATGACGCTGATATCGTTGGTCGGGGCGGTCGCGAGGCTGAAGGCTGCGTCAACCACCGGTTCTGAAATCTCGGCCCTTGGCTTGGCGATGACGGAGCCAACTGCATAGAAGCGCTGGGTCTGGAGGAGTTCCTCGACATTGATCGCCGTGAGCGCGATCGGCGCCTGCATCGGACCGAAGAGGGCGCGGTCATCGACAGAGGCGGAGGCGAGAATTTGCGCGTCGGTCAGGATCAGCACGGGCTGTTCTGCCGTGCCGCCCCCCGTAATCTGTGAAATCGCCTCGCCGGCGAGCTTGCCGGCTTCCTCCAGCCGGTCGCACCCTGTCGTGATTGCCAGTACCGCTGCCAGGACAGCGCCTGTCACATAACGCGAAATCGTCATCGCCCCACTCCACGCCTGATCATGTCGTCTGCTGTTTACCATGCCATTGCGACATGGCGAATCCTGCTTCGCATGATTGAGCAGTCGAGACGAACAGGCTGGGATTGTGTCGAGCCCGCCCCAATTGGTCCCCAAAGAGCCCCATGATCGCCCTCGCACGGCGCAACGGGGGGAGTGTTGTTCGTTCTGGGACGGCAGGCAGGGGCGTCCGCCCTTGGCGAGCACCGGCCCGGATGATGCGGGAACGGGTCATGACCAACGGCGCAAACGGCAAAACCCTTACACGCCTGATCGCTGTGCTCTTCATGGGCCTGGCTTTCGCAGCCTGCGCCGTGATGCTCGGTTCGGGCAACGATTCTCTGTTTGCTGACGGCGACTACGGCGGACAGCAGACAGCGGCGCGCTGACAGCTGCGAGGCTGGCTAGGCCCCAAGTGCGACGAGCGTAGCCGAGCCACTCAGCACAGCCGCAACAGGCGTCATGATCAGCCGCTCCGGCAGGCTGCGGGAGATGGCATTCATCACGATCCCGAGCGCCCCGTAGCCAGCGATGAACCATGCGCCGACGGGTGCGATTTCGGGAGATGGCAGGACCGCAAGCAGACCCGCACGTTCCAGCAGGATGGTCGCGAACACTGCATAGACCAGGATGGAGACGAGACTGCCGATGCGATAGCCGGTTGGAAGCCGCTCATGACCTCCGCCCCAGGCGAGACGCCCCCACGGCGCGCCGGCGGCGAGCGCCAGCTGGAATAGGCCCAGCAGACCGATCGTGACCGAGAAGACGAAGGCGGCTGGCTGGCTCAGCATGGAGCTCACCTTGCGCGAGCCATATTCGTTGCACAACTGCCGCAGGGTGAACTTGAACGCGCGCGTTGCGGGCCATACCGTTCGGCCTCGCGCGGAGGTTCGCATGCCTGACATCACTATCACTCAGCGTTTCGAGGCCATCACGCAGTCAGGTGCTGGCGACCCCGCCGCGCTCGCCAGCGCGGCGAAGCGCGGTGACATGGCGGCCGCTGCCGATCTCGCTGCCTTGCTGACGCGGGCCGGATGGGTCGAGCCGCGGACGATCATCGGTGTGTATGATGCGGCAGCGGCCGGGTGGTTCGGCGATGAGGCGCGCGTCGTCGATCTCGCGGGCGGAAGCGGTACGGTTGCTCCCGGGCTGTGGCCGGAATTCTGGGCCTTCATCGATGATCCGGTGAAGATGGATGCAGGCACATTCACGCTCCGCACTGCAGCGCTTGGCAAGTTCGTCGATGCAGGTTTTGCACGTCGCGCAGGCGAGGCGAGCCTGGCTTACCCAGGCGTGCCTGCCGCCGTGGCGCAGGGTTGGCCGCAGCGCTTCACGATGGCCGAACTCGCGGCATGCCCGGACGGCTCGCTGGGTCATGAGTTTCGCCGCCAGATCGTCGACAACAATTTCGATCTTGAAGTGCTCGATCGCGACGCGCTGGGGCTTGCCGACCTGCCGCCGCCGCTCGATTATCTCAATGTACGCATCCTGCAGTGCCACGATCTCTGGCATATTGTCGGCGGCTATCACACGACGGCGCTGCACGAGGTCGGCATCTCGGCCTTCCAGCTCTCGCAGTTCGGTCACAACTATTCGGCGCAGTTCCTTGCCTTCATCACGGCCAAGGCTGCGATCAAGCGTCCCGAGGGTCTTGCCCTGGTCATGGAGATCACGCTCGGTGCCTGGCGCCATGGGCGCGCAACGCCGCAGCTTCTCGGGGTCGACTGGCAAGATGTGTGGAAGGAGCCGACCGAGAGCGTGCGCCAGCGCCTTGGCGTTGCTCCCTATGTCTCGCCGGTGCCGCCCGATCTCGTCGAGCAGCTCGAGCGGGCCGGGATGGCCTGAGGCTCAGTCCTCATCCGCGTTCATCACGTCCATCTCCTCGTCCGACCAGCCGAAATGGTGGCCGAGTTCGTGGATCACGACGTGGGCGACGAGGTCTTCCAGCGCAAGGCCCGCGGTCGCCGCCCATTCGTCGAGGATCGGCATCCGGTATAGCCAGACCATCGGCGGTATCTGGGACGGCGCCGAGACCTGCTCCAGCGTCAGGGCCACGCCTGAGTAGAGGCCCGTCAGCTCGTACGGGTTCTCGATCTTCATGGACTCCAGCGTCTCGTCATCGGCAAAATCCTCGACCTTGATGGCGACGGTGCGCGCAGGGGTTAGAAATGGCTCTTCCAGCGTGTCGAGCGCTGCGCGCGCCATGGCGGCGATGTCGTCGAGGGAGGGGGCGGCGCCCCAGCGGGCGCGGGCTGTTTCCGGATTGCTCATGGCGGGCTTGTAATCCACCT